>JBJTSJ010000079.1:0-20272 GCA_046076605.1 Tabrizicola sp. | reverse complement strand
GCACCAGTCAGGGCGATCGCCGCAAACACCGACTGCCACAGAATCGTGCCATGCCCAATCTGCCAGTGCCGGTCGGCAAAACCGTCGGCGTCCTCCAAATGGACATGGCCCAGCCGCGGACCGGCGGCGCGCAGGAAGAAGTCGACCGGCGGCGCGCCGGTCGAGACATGGGCGTAATGCGCGTGGCCCGTGTCGACCGACAGCTCCAGCGCCTGCCAATCCAGCGCCTCGCACAGCATGGCGCGGTCGGTGGGCTCGATATCCTCGATGTTCTCAAGGACAAAGGTCACGCCCATGTCGCTGGCCCGCTTCAGCGCCGCGCCCAGCGTGTCACGGGTGGCCGACAGCATGCGTTCGGTGTCGGTGGGATAGAGGCCACGATGATTGTAGCCCCAGGTGGTGAAGGGCGAATGGATCACCACATGCGTGCCATGCACCGCCGCGCAGACGTCCAGCGCCTGGTCCATCCGGCGGGCGACGATCTTGCGCACTTCGGGGTCGTAGGACGAAATGGTAAAGCCCCAGAACGGCCCGTGGATCCCGCGGCGGCCCTGGTGACCGTCGAGCAGCTGGTTCACCTCGGCGGCAAGGCCCGACCAGTCGCTGTCGAGAACCTCGGCATCGACAAAATGCTGCAGTTCAAGGTCACGCGGGGCTTCGCGCAGCCAATTGACGTGCGAGGCAAGGCTGTTGCGGCACAAAGCTGCGCCCAGGATCGGAAGGGTCATCGGTCGGCATCCCATGTTGGTTTCGGCAGGATGCTGAGCGGCGCAGGCGACAGAACCGTTCCGTTTCGGTGATGATTTCACGACGGTTCCGCGACGGTTGTCGATGGCAGTTCGCAAGGCGCGGCCCGCCCCATCGTCCGTAATGGATCAAGCGGTGGCCTCGACCGGTTCCTCGCGCTTGCGCCGTGCCTTGCGCGACACTGCCCAGGTGCAAATGGGCTGGACCGCGCCTGAAGCGGAACCTTCACAGAACTGCAACCGATCCGTCTCGGAAGGTTCATCGGGTCGACGTATTCCGGCGCAATCCAAGGACGGACTTCACTCCGATGCTGACCCATCCCCCGCTCCGCTCGGTTCCGGCGCTTCCGCCCAGGCTGTCGGTGGTGGTGCCCCTGCGGAACGAAGAGGCGGCAATCGGTGCGCTGGTTGCCGACATCGCGGCGGCCCTTGGGACCATGTCCTACGAGCTGCTGCTGGTCGACGACGGATCGACTGATGGCACGCGGGCGCAGTGCCTGGCACTTGCGACGGGCGATGCACGGGTCCGGGTTCTTGGCCATCCCCGGTCGGCCGGTCAGTCGGCCGCGCTGCATTCCGGTGTCCTTGCTGCACGGGCAGCGATCGTGGCGACGCTGGACGGTGACGGGCAGAACCCGCCCGAAAACCTGCCAAGGCTTGTGGCCCCCCTGCTTGGCGCCGCGGCTGACCCTGCCTGCGGCCATGTCGCCGGGCAGCGCGTCGGCCGGAAGGACAGCCTGTCCAAGCGCCTCGCCTCGAAGTTCGCCAATGCCCTGCGCTCGACCGTCCTGCGCGACGGGACCCGTGACACCGGCTGCGGCCTCAAGGCCTTCCGGCGCGAGGCCTTCCTCGCGCTGCCTTACTTCAACCATATGCACCGCTACTTACCTGCGCTGTTCGCCCGAGACGGCTGGCAAGTGCAGCTGGTCGACGTCACCCACGCCCCGCGCAGAACCGGCCGGTCCAAGTACGGGAACCTTGACCGGGCACTGGCCGGGATCCTGGACCTAGCTGGGGTGGCGTGGCTGATCCACCGCCGCAAACGGGCGCGGGCCGAAGACCTGACGCCCTTACCAATGCAGGACGCGGTCAAGGTCGCGGCGGCGAAGTCACCTGCCACGAAAGGACGGATCGATGCGTGAAACGCTATGGGCATGGCTGCATGTCCAAAGCTGGACCGAATTCAGCTGGGTTCTGATCGGCCTTTCGGGTCAGCTTCTCTTTACCGCGAGGTTCCTGGTGCAGTGGGTCGCCTCGGAACGCGAGAAGCGGTCCGTCATCCCACTTGCCTTCTGGTACTTCTCGCTTGGCGGCGGACTGATCCTATTCAGCTACGCACTCTACCGAAAGGACCCGGTGTTCATCCTTGGCCAGTCAATGGGGCTGGTGATCTATGTCCGGAACCTCTGGCTTATCCATGCCGAGCACCAGCATAACCCGGCAGACGCAAAGCATTGACCGGACCCTGGTCCCGTCCAGCACCGCCCTTGCAGTCGCATCGGGGCTGATCGCCTATCGCTTGGTCCTGGGACTTCTGGACCAGACCGAGCTTTCGACCGACGAGGCGCAATACTGGTTCTGGGGCCAAACCCTTGACTTCGGAGAGTATTCCAAACCGCCTCTGATCGGCTGGATCATCCGGGTGTCGACCGATCTTCTTGGACAGTCCGTCGCTGCGGTCCGGCTTCCGGCCCTGCTGATCCATGCAGCAACGGCCGCAGTGATCTTTGCCTGCACAAAGCGTCTGGCGTCGCAACCTGTCGCCTGGCTTGCGGCGATCCTGTACTTGGTTTCTCCGGCGGTTGTCCTTGGCTCCGCACTGATGACCACTGACACGCCGCTCCTGCTCGCTGCCGCGGTGGCGATGCTGGCCCAACTTCGGGCAGGAGAGGCGCGGTCAGCAGGAAGATCGGCCCCTGGTGCGTCACTCCTTCTTGGGCTTGCGCTTGGTTTTGGCATACTCGCAAAGCACGCGATGCTTTTTTGGCTGGGCGGGGCGGCGCTGGCTGCGCTGATGTCACCGATCTTTCGCCCCGGCCGCCCCGAGCTCCTGATCGCCAGTGCCGTGATGCTTGCGGTCGTCACGCCGCATATTGTCTGGCTCGTTCAGCACGGCTTCATTACCGTCTCGCATATCCAGGACATCACCAAAGGGTCGGGCGCGTCGGTTTTGCGACCGCTGCAATTTCTTTCCGAGCAGTTCCTGGTGGCAGGACCAATCACCTTCGCAGCGATCTGGCTTGCCAGTCGTGACCTGCCTGGGGCAAGCGGTCTCATCGCGCTGGCAAGCGTGCCCCTGGCAATCGTCCTTGCACAGGCGGTGAGTGGCCCGGTCCTGGCAAACTGGGCGGTCCTCTACCTGGTTCCCGGCGTGATCCTTGCGGCCCACTGGCTGGTACGGCATCCGCGGCTGGGACTGACTTCAGTCTTGATCGGGATGGTGGTGGCGCTGGCATTTCCGGCCCTGAAGGTCTTCGGGACCGACGTTCTTCGGGCCGACGGCCGCCCGATCCTGTCTCGTTACCTCGGTCATTCCGACGTGGCGCATTGGGCGTTGACCAAGGCTTCCATGCTTGACGCCGCTGCGATCGTCGCGCGGGATCGCGACCTTCTGGCTGACCTGTCCTGGTTCTCGGCCGGGACGGGGCTGCAGATCCGCGCCTTCCCGCCGCAGGGCCTGCCCGCGCACCACTGGGAAATGACCGCGCCCTTCGATCCCGCCCGCGATCCAGATGCGCTGATCCTGTTGCGTTCGACCGTGCCCAAGCCATGCCCCACGGCCCAAGAGGTAGCGCGCCATCGCGCGGCCCCGGGCTTTGCCGGCGGTGAGACCCTGGTCCTTTACCGACTGTCCGACCCCACCTGCCTGTCGCCCCAACCCTGACCCCAGGAGCATCCATGACCCAACACCGCGTCCTAATCGCCTATCTTCTGGCCCTTGTCCTGGTGCAAACCCTCTTCGCGGCCTTTCCGGGGATCGACCTGGCCGTCTCCGGGCTGTTTGCCACCGAGGGTCGCGGGTTCGACTGGGTCTACGGGATGGCGCCGACCATCAACCTGGTGATCCGCCGCGTTGGCGAGGCGCTTACCTTTTTGTTGTTCGCCGCGTTCCTGGTTGGACTGTTCACCGGCAAGCTGCGTGGCAGCGACCTGCGGCTTCTGGCCTATCCGCTCTTGTGCGTCACCCTGGCCTGTGGCGCCATCGTCAACCTTCTGCTGAAGACCCATGTCGGCCGCGCGCGCCCCGATACCCTGGTCGAATTCGGCGGCACCGCCCGGTTCACACCGCCCTGGCAGGTGGTGGACGAATGCGCCCGCAACTGCTCGTTCACCTCGGGCGAGGTCGCGATGGCCGCAAGCCTTGCGATTCCCGCCCTGGTCATCCTCTGGCCGCACCTCAACCGGGACCGGGCCCGCCTTGTCGCTATCCTGCTGGCCACGGCCTACGTCGCCATCACCGCGCTCTACCGGATCGGACTTGGTCGCCATTTCCTAAGCGATGCGGTCTACTCGGTCATGTTTTCGGCCGGCGCGGCGCTGGCGCTTTATCCGCTTTTGCGCATCGAAAGGGCGCGGAGAACCCTTCCGGTCCTCGGTCCCCGCAAGCCCGTTCCGGAACTGGCCGAACAGCGGGGTGTCTATTGACCCTGTCGTTGCAAACCCGGGCCTTCGGGCTTGGCGCGACCGGCACCTGGCTGGCGCTGGCCCTGTTCGCGCTGCTGACCTTCCTGCCCGCCTTCGCGAGGCTGCCCATCACCGACCGGGACGAGGCGCGCTTTGCCCAGTCCAGCCGCCAGATGGTCGAAAGCGGCGACCTCATCGACATCCGCTTTCAGGATGAGCCCCGCTACAAGAAGCCGGTCGGGATCTACTGGCTGCAAGCTGCGTCCGTCGCCGCCGTGGGCGAGGAAGGTGCGCTTTGGGTCTATCGCCTGCCCTCGCTGTTTGGCGCGGTACTTGCGGTGCTGCTTGTCGGGGTCACTGGCGCGCCGCTGTTCGGTCGTCCCGCCGCCCTTTTCGCCGCAGCTGTTTTCGCCGGAGGCCTCGTCATCGGGGGCGAGGCCCGCATCGCCAAGACCGATGCGGTCAACCTCGCCTTGATCCTCGCGGCGCAGGCGGTGCTGGCGCGCCTCTATCTGGGGCATGCGGTGGGTCGTATTGGGGTCTATGCCTTCTGGCTGGCGATTGCGCTCGGCATCCTGGTCAAGGGGCCGATCGGTCCGATGGTGCCCGCACTCACCGCGCTTGCGCTTTTCCTCGTCGACCGACGCGGCGATTGGCTAAAGACGCTTTGGGTGCCACAGCCAATCATGGTGGCGCTGATCATAGTCCTTCCATGGTTCGTCGCAATCACCCTGCGCAGTCATGGGGCCTTCTGGTGGGGCTCTGTCGGGGCAGACCTCTTACCCAAGGTCGTTGCGGGGCAAGAGGGCAAAGGCGCCCCGCCTGGCAGCTATCTTCTCGCGCTGTGGATTACCCTTTGGCCTGCGACGCCGCTCCTCTTGCTGGCGCTGCCTGCGATCTGGCGCGCGCGGCATCAGGCACCCACCCGGTTCTGTCTGGCCTGGGTTCTCCCGGTCTGGCTGGTCTATGAGGCCATCCCCACCAAGCTTGTCCACTACACGCTGCCAGCCTATCCCGCGTTGGTCTTGCTTGCCGTCGGCCACTTGAGCCAGGGTCTGGCCTTGGCGGGAAGAGGCCTGAAGCTTGCCGCTACGCTTGCCTCTGTCGCAGGATTGCTGCCGACGCTTCTGCTGGCTGGCTACGCGGTACGGGTAGAAGACTGGCAGGCACTGCCATTCATCGGCGTGGGCATCGCTGCATCCCTGGCTGCAGGCGGCCTTGCCCTGCGTTCCCTAGTGCAGAAGTCACCTCTTCGCCTTGCGGGCTTTGCAGCCCTCGCGGGTACCTTTCTCAACGCCGGGCTCTTCGCGGCCCTGCCCCGAATACCAGCGCTTTGGCCGACCGAGGCAGCCGTCGCGCAGGCCAACCGGATCGCAACCACGCAGGGCTGCGAACGTCCGCAACTGATCGGCTGGGGATATGGCGAGCCTTCACTGGTCTGGCATGGCGGGAAGGATACGCGGCTCTTCCCGGCCTCTGCCCCCGAAGCACAGGTTCTCCTCCCCAGCGACTGTGCTGTCGTCGTGCACCTGCGCCAGAACGGTCTGGCGCTGCCCTCGCTCGGGAATGCGTGCCGCCTTGTCAGTACTGCGTCCGGATTTGCCATTGGCGCCGGGCGACAGGTGACGTTGGACATCCTCGACTGCCACACCGCGCCATGAAGCACACGGGCTCCCACGACGACCTGCTGACTCAGCGAAGACCAGAGGGCGCCGTCTGGCTACCAAGAGCTGCATATGGGCTTCGGGAGCAGGGCTGGGCCTCGCTTTTGGTATGCTTTGCATGCGTTCTTTTCCTTGTGGCCGTGGTTGCCGACCCCGTAGTCCGGGACCTGGCCCGGTCGCTCGATCCCACGGCGAAGCATGTCCTGCGCTGGGTGACGGAGTTCGGGAACTCGGCGTACTCACTCGTCTTGGGCCTCCTGCTCCTCGGCTGGCTGGCAATCGCCAAGCGTTGGGGCGCACACTTGCCCGCCGAGGCGACGCGCCAATTTCAGTCAAGCCTCATCCTTTTTGTCGGATCGATTGCGCTGAGCGGTTTTCTGGCCTCCCTTTCCAAGAACATCATCGGCCGTGCGCGACCGTCGTTCGCGCCAGACGTCGGTGTGTTCGACTTTTCAGCCTTCTCCTTGACGCCAGGCCTTGCGGCCTTTCCTTCAGGCCATGCCACGACAGCGACCGCCTGCGCAGTGGTCCTGGCCGTCCTCTTTCGTCATTACGCATGGGCCTGGCTGTCCATCGGCGTAACCGCTGCCCTGTCGCGAGCCTTCCTTGGGGTTCACTGGCTGTCCGATTGCCTTGCGGGCATCGCTTTGGGCGGACTGGTCACGCTTGCATTGCATCGGTGGATGGCGGGTCGCGGGCATGTCTTGCGGATGGACGCTTCTGTCCCGGTAGCGCTGCTTAGGGATTCCTGGGGTCGCTCAGTTCGGCTGGTCAGGGCACGTCCGAAGGACTAATCCAAACCAAACCAACATTGCGGGGCGAATGCGCGATCAGGAGCCAAGTGGAGAAGGTTGGATATCAGGCCCATCCCCTCTGCCTGCGCGACTCGCGTCCAACTTGACAGGGCAGGCAGTCGGCAGAGGGCATAAACCAGGTTCAAACTTGGCGCTACGGGTTTCACCCGACCTGCACCACGACCTTGCCGCGCGGATTTGCCTCCAGCCGGGCAAAGGCCGCCGCGTAATCAACAAGCGCGAAGGTGCTGTCGATCCGGGGGCGGTGGATCGCGGCCAGAGCCGCCTCGGCGGCGCGGCTTAGGGTCCAGACTCCTTGAACCTCATAGCCAGAACATGACGGTGGCCGCGAGGGCGACGGCGGATAGGAAAGTCTTGGCGCACCTGTCATAGCGTGTTGCGACCCTGCGCCAGTCTTTCAGCCGCCCGAACATGATCTCGATGCGGTTGCGGCGGCGATAGCGCCGCTTGTCATAGCAGACAGCTTTGCCGCGTGACTTCCGACCGGGGATACAAGGGCGTATCCCCTTGTCTTTCAACGCTTCTCGGAACCAGTCGGCATCGTAGCCCCGGTCAGCGATCATCCACTCAGCAGCAGGCAGACTGCCCAGCAGGGCGGCGGCTCCAGTATAGTCGCTTACCTGGCCGGCGGTCATGAAGAACCTCAGTGGACGACCCTTGGCGTCGGTGCCGGCATGCAGCTTGGTATTCAGCCCGCCCTTCGTACGCCCGATTAGGCGCCAGCGCTGGTCGTCGGGCCCCCCTTTTTCGCCCGCAGGCTCGAAGCGGTGCGGTGCGCCTTCAGGTAAGTCGCGTCGATCATGATGGTCTTTTGCTCGGTGCCCTCGGCGGCCAGACCCTCCATCACCCTGGCGAAGACCCCCATGTCCCCCCAGCGCTTCCAACGGTTGTAGAGCGTCTCCGGTGGCCCATACTCCCGTGGCGCATCGCACCAGCGCAAGCCATTGCGATTGATGAAGATTATCCCGCTCAGAACGCGCCGATCATCGACCCACGGCTTGCCGTGGCTCTTCGGAAAGAACGGCTTCAACCGCTCCATCTGCTCGTCCGTCAGCCAGAAAAGGTTGCTCATGATCACCCCCATGAGTCCGGGAGCTTGAATCACGCAGACCGGCCAGCCTCAAGACGATTAATGGGTCCTGACCCTAGATATGCGTTGCGCGGGCGCCCCCACAAGACGTCAGTGCCCCAGGGCGACGATCTGGCGCCGACTACAACAACCGGCCTCAGCCGGCCTGCGGTCCCAATCGGTAAAGCGCGTTTGCCCGTGACAGGTGGTCTTGCATCTGCCGCGCCGCAGCATCCCCGTCACCGGATCGGATCGCCTCAAGGATCGCCTCGTGTTCGGCGATTGTCAGGCTCTCCAGCCCGGGCTTGCCGACCAGATCGACGTGAAACTCCAGAAGCCAGCGGAAGAGAGAGCGGTTCAGTTCGGCCAAAAGCGGGTTGCCGCTGACCCGGGCGATGGCGTGGTGGAACTCGCCGTCGCAGCGCAGGAACTCCACCGTGCCGGGCTTGCAGGCCTTCTGGCGTGCCAGAGCCTCGATGATGCTGGCGATATCGGCCTCGGTCCGCCGTTCCGCCGCCCGGCGCGCCATCGCGGCATCGAACATCATCCGGGCCTCCTTCAGGTGGTCCAGGCTGCCGTCCTGGTGCACCAAGAGATGCCGCACCGATTCCGCCATTTCCGTCAGCGCCCGGTCGACCGAAGGCGAGGCCACCCGTGGCCGTTCGCCGTGCCGGATCGCGATCAGACCCTTCCGCTCCAGGCTTTGCATCGCCTCGCGGATCGCCGGACGGCCCACCTTGTAGCTCTCCATCAGCTCGCGTTCCGAGGGCAGCAGGTCACCCGGCCCCAGGCCGCCCCCCTGCAACAGGGCCAAGAGACGCTCCTCCACCAGATCGCCCAGCTTCTTCCTGCTGATCGCCGTCTCTTCCACCTGACCGCCTTCGTCCCCGCCCTGCCCCTTTAAGGGTCATCTTGCCTGGGGATACAAGCCGCTTGACACCCCTCAACTGGTATAATGATATCAGAAGCAACCATTCCAGACAAACGCCACCGCAGGGGAAGCCATGACGAAAATCGCGCTGTTCGGGGCGGGCGGGAAAATGGGTCGCCGGTTGTCGAAGAACCTGCAGGGGTCCGAGTTCACCGTCGCCCATGTCGAGGTGGTGCCCGAAGGGCGTGCAGCGTTGCAGGCGGACCTTGGGATCACCTGCGTCGAGCCGAAGGTGGCGCTTTCCGGTGCGGCGGCGGTGATCCTGGCGGTTCCCGACCGGCTGATCAGCAAGGTCTACGCCGAGTTTGCCGCCGACTTCGCGTCCGGCACCCTGGTCATCGTGCTGGACGCCGCCGCCCCCCATTCCGGCGAGATGCCGCTGCGACCCGACTTACCCTTGTTCGTCACCCACCCTTGCCACCCGCCGATCTTCAACGACGAGACCAATCCCGCCGCCAAGACCGACTACTTCGGCGGGGTCGCAGCCAAGCAGGCCATTGTCTGTGCCGTCCAGAACGGATCCGAGGCGGACTATGCCCTGGGCGAACGCATCGCACGGCTGATCTATGCCCCGGTGATGCGCGCGCATCGCTGCACTGTAGGCGACATCGCCATCCTGGAACCTGCCATGTCCGAAACCATCGGTGCGACCTTTGCCCTGGCGCTCCGCGAGGCCACCGAAATTGCCATCTCACGTGGCGTCCCGCGCGAGGCGGCGATGGACTTCATGCTGGGCCATCTGAACATCGAGCTGGCCATCGCCTTCGGTGCCTTCCCCGCGGGCAAATTTTCCGACGGCGCGCTGAAGGCCATCGACGAGGCAAAGCCGGTCATCTTCCGCGACCAGTGGCTTGAGCGGGTGTTTGACCCGGATGCAATCCTTGCCTCGGTCCGGTCGATCACCCGCGCCTGAGGCCATCCCCCGCCTTTCGTCCAGCTACAGCATGAGGCCGACGGAGTGGACACCACAGCCCTGATTGCCCTGTTCGGAACCCCCGCCGCCGACCCGGTGCCGGAACGGGTCGAGGTCGGGCCCCTGGCCATCGATCTGGCCGACGGCGCGGTCGTGGGCGTCTTTTGGCACGGGGCCGAGATTCTGCGCGGCATCGCCTATCCGGTTCGCGATCCGAACTGGCTGACTCACACCAGCACCGATGTCGATGTTCAGATCGACCACCGTGGCGACAGCGCTATCTACCGCCGCCAGTTCACCACCGCCGAAGGCGCAATCTTTGGCACCTTCACCTGCGAGATCACCGCCAGCGGTCGCCTGCGCGCGCGCCTGTCCTTCCGGGCGGACCGGGATGTTCAGGTCAACCGTGCCGGGTTCGTTGTCCTGCATCCCATTGCGGACGAGGCGGGCGCGACCCTGACCGTGCGCCATGCCGACGGCTCGGAAACCCAGACCCAGCTGCCGCGCCTGATTTCCTCTGGCCAGCCGGTGTTCGACATTTCTGCGCTGACCTATGCCGTCCCGGCCGCGCGGGTCCACCTTCGGTTCGAGGGCGAGGTCTTCGAGATGGAGGACCAGCGGAACTGGACCGACGCCTCGTTCAAGACCTATTGCCGTCCGCTGCGCCTGCCCTTTCCCTACCCTGTCCCGGCCGGAACGGCATGGGATCAGACAATCACCCTGCAGCTGTCGGACGGGGCCGGGACCAAGCCGAACGGGGACCAGCCAGGGGCTGTGAAGCTGGGCCCGGCGGGCCGCGTCCGCCTGCCACAGATCGCGCTGGCGCACGAGGCGGACTGGGGCGATCCGGTCCTCCCGCCGCCGCCCGGCAGTGCGCTGGTGCTGCGCGCCGACCTGCGCGAACCCGGTGCCGCCGACTGGGCCGTCATGACAGCCGCCGCCGCCGATGTCCCGGTCGAGCTTGAGGTGATCCTGCCTGACGAGCCCGCTGCCCTGACAGCAGCGCTTGACCGACTGGCAGCCGCCACCCCGCACGGCGGCGCACCTTTCCGCTCGCTTGCCGTGCTGCCCGCCGGCTATCTGGCCAGCCACCAGCCCGACGGGGTCTGGCCGCAGGGTGCTGATCCGGTGGATGCCCATGCCGCCGCCCTGGCGCGGTTTCCAGGCCTGCCCATCGGCTTCGGGGTCCTGACCAACTTCACCGAGCTGAACCGTCTGCGCCGCCGCGCGCCCGGCCCGGCTTTCGTGAGCTATGGCACAACGGCAATCGTCCATGCCGCAGACGACCGGTCAGTGATGCAGACGCTGGAGGCGCTGCCCCAGGTCCATGCCTCGGCGGCGGCCCTGCAGGACAGGGTGCCGCTGCGCCTGGGCCTGTCGGCCATCGGCATGCGCAGCAATCCCTATGGCAAGGCCTGCGCCCCGAACCCCGACCTGCAGCGCAAGGCCGGAGCCATGGACGACCCACGCCAGTCTGGCCTGTTCGCCGCCGCCTTCATGGTCGGGGTCATGGCTGCGACCGAGGGCATGCCGATCGACCGCATCGTGTTGGGGGCGCTTTGCGGACCCTTCGCGCTGGTGAACCCCGACGGCTCTGCCCGGCCCGCCTGGCATGTTTTCAAGGCGCTGACGGCGCTGTCTGAAGCCCCACGCCGCGTGCTCGCCTGCGGTCCGGGGCTGGCAGGCGTCACCGCGGTGGCCGAGGACGGCGTACCGCATCTGATCCTGGCCAACACCACCGGGCAGGGCCGCAGCACCCGGCTTCCGCCCGGGACGACGGGACTTGTCCTCGACCGCCGGGCCGCGCTCCACTTCACCACCCCGGATGCCGAGCTACCCCTGTCGCCCCTGCCGCAGCCCGATTTGTCGCTGCCCCCCTATGCCGTGCTCCTCGCCCGCCTGCCGGAGGGGGCGTGATGCAGAACCGGCGTGGCATCCTGATCGGCTGCGGCTTCTTCGCGCAGAACCATCTGCACAGCTGGGTCGCAACCGAAGGGGCCGAAATCGCGGCGGTCTGTGATCTTGACGCGGCCAAGGCTGCGGCGACAGCACAGGCCTACGGCATTCCCCGGCATGGGTCGAACTTGCCGACGCTTCTGGCCGAGATCCGTCCCGATTTCGTCGACATCGTCACCACCAGCCCCTCGCACCGCGCGCTGGTCGAGGCGACCGCCGCGCCTGGCCGCCTGGTCATCGTGCAAAAGCCGATGGCCGACAGCGTCGCCGACGCCGCCGCCATGGTTGCCGCCTGTGACGCAGCCAGTTCGCCCTTCCTGGTGCACGAAAACTTCCGCTGGCAGGCCCCCTTCCGCGAAGCCTGGCGCCGGGTGCAGAACGGCGATCTGGGGCGGGTGGACTATGCCCGCTTTTCCTTCCGCCACGGCTACGACAACTATGTGAACCAGCCCTACCTGGCCGAGATCGAAAAATTCTCGATCGCCGATGTCGGCACCCACCTCTTCGACCTCGCGCAACTCTTCTGCGGCCCGGCCCTCGCCCTGTCCTGCGAGACGCAGCGCCGAAACCCCAAGGTGCGGGGCGAAGACAGCTTTGCCGCCCTGATCGCCCACCAGTCCGGGGCCAAGTCCGTTGTCGATTGCACCTTCGAGGCGCGCCTCCAGCCGCACCGCTTTCCCCAGACCACCGGCGTGATCGAAGGGACAAAGGGCACGCTGGAAATCAACGAGGACTACATCCTGACCTGGCACGGCCCCGCAGGGCGCGAGACCTATTCGGTCGAACCGCTTGTCCCCGCCTGGGGCGCGCGGCCCTGGCATGTGATCCAGGACAGCGTGACCGCGCTGATCCGCCATGCCGTCGCCATCATGCAAGGCACCGCCGACCCCGCCCCATCCGGGGCCTTCACGCTGAACACCGTCGCGCTGGTCGAAGCGGCTTACATGTCTGCCGCCGAAGGCCGCCGCGTTACCCTGACTGAGGCGCTGACCCCGTGACCGACGAACGCATAGAAGCCACCTACCTGATCGAAACTGGCGTCGACGTGCAGCGCGCGGCCGAGACGATGGCGGGCGAGCAGTCCTCGGGCACCTTCGTACCGGTCCCGGGCGAGACGCCGGAACTGAAGGCCCGCAGCGGCGCGCGGGTCGAGGCGCTGGAGATCCTGGGCGAAGTCGCAGAACCCTCGCTGCCCGGCGCGCGGCGGGTGCCGGGCCGCCCCATCACCCAGGCGCGGGTTCGCCTGTCCTGGCCATTTGCGAACTTCGGACCTTCACTCCCAAATCTCTTCACCACCGTCGCGGGCAACCTGTTCGAACTGGGCGAGTTTTCCGGCCTCAAGGTACTGGACGTCAGCTTCAGCCCATCCTTCCGCGATCGCTATCCCGGTCCCGCCTTCGGCATCGCGGGCACGCGCGCGCTGGCGGGCGTCATGGGGCGGCCGATCATCGGCACCATCGTCAAGCCCAGCGTCGGCTTTTCGGCCCAGCAGGTCGCCGACCTGGTAACCCAGCTTGGGACCGCAGGGCTCGACTTCGTCAAGGACGACGAATTGCAGGTCGACGGCCCGATCTGCCCCTTTGCCGACCGCGTCGCCCGCGTGACCGAGGCGGTGGACCGGCTGGCCCAAAAGACCGGGCGCAAGCTGATGTATGCCTTCAACCTGACCGGCGAAGTGGACGAGATGCTGCGCCGTCACGACCTGGTCGCCAAGGTCGGGGGCACCTGCGTGATGGTGGTGCTGAACTCGGCCGGGCTGCCCGGCGTCACCGCGCTCCGCCGCCATTCCAGCCTGCCGATCCACGCCCATCGCGCGGGCTGGGGCAGCCTGTCGCGGCACCCCGCGCTTGGCTGGTCCTATGTCGCCTGGTCCAAGTTCTGGCGGCTGGCCGGGGTCGACCACCTGCATGTCAACGGCCTGCGCAACAAGTTCTGCGAACCCGACGCCAGCGTGATCGAGGCCGCGCAGAGCCTCCTGACCCCGCTCGCGCCCGAACGGTCCGATGTAGTGATGCCGGTCTTTTCCTCGGGGCAGACCGTGGGCCAGGTGGCGGATACCCATGCGATGCTGGGCGGCACGGACCTGATGTACCTGACCGGCGGCGGCATCATGGGCCATCCCGACGGCCCCGCCGCCGGCGTCGATGCGATGCGCGCAGCGTGGGAGGCGACGATGTCCGGCCAGTCGCTCGCCTACCGCGCGAAGGAACACCCCGCCCTCGCCCGCGCCCTGGCCGCCCTGGCGCGATGACTGCAACACCTGCCCCCAACCGGCTGCTCGCCTGGTACGGCGACGATTTCACCGGGGCCGCCGCGGTTATGGAGGCAATGGCCTTCGCTGGCGTGTCGTCCGTCCTGTTTCTCGACCGGCCGACGCCGCAGGACCTGGCCGACTTTCCCGCTGCTGAGGCCATCGGGATCGCCGGATCCGCCCGCGCCCAGACGCCGGACTGGATGGCTCGCGAACTGCCTGCCGTGTTTGCCAGCCTCAAGTCCATGCGCGCCGACCTGACGCTGTACAAGATCTGTTCCACCCTCGATTCCTCGCCCGACATCGGCTCCATCGGCTGCGCCGTCGACCTGGCGCTGCAAGTCTTCGCCCCGACCCTCGTCCCCGTAATGCCTGCCGCACCCCCCATCGGACGCTGGCAGGCCTTCGGCACCCTCTTTGCCCGCGCCGGGACCGGCATCCACCGCCTCGACCGCCATCCGGTGATGCAGCAGCACCCCGTCACCCCGATGACCGAGGCTGACGTCGCCCGGCACCTGTCGGCGCAGACCGACCAACCCATCGGCTGCCTGATGCTGACCGACCTCGCCGCGCCAGATGGTGGGGCGGCAGCCCTGGCCGCGATGGAACGCGCCGGGACCCGTCTGGTGACGCTCGACTGCACCACCGAGGCCGACCTTGCCCGGATCGGCGCCCTGTTGTGGCAGCGGCGCGGACCCGAAGCCTTTGTCGCAGGCTCGCAAGGCGTGGCCTACGCACTGACCCGGCATCTGGTCGCAACCGGCCAGTTGCCTCCCCCTGCCCCCTCGCCGGTCCGGACCGACCCCGTCGACCGGATCGCAGTCGTGTCCGGCTCGGTCTCCGCCGTGACCTAGGCGCAGATCGCCTGGGCCGAGGCGAACGGCTTCGGCCTGGTCGCGCTGGACCCGGCGGCGGTGATCGACCCGACCCAGCAGGCAAAGGAGATCGCGCGGACCACTGAGGCGGCGCTTGCGGTCCTTTCGCGCGGCGACAGCGTTCTGGTCCACAGCGCCCGAGGTCCAGACGATGCCCGCGTGCTCGCCTTTCGCAATGCGCTGGCCCAGCACAGGCTGGCACCGGACATCGCCAACCGCCGCATCGGCGAAGCCTTGGGCGAGATCCTGGTCACGCTCTGGCAACGCGCCGGCCTAAAGCGGCTGGTCGCCTCGGGCGGCGACACGTCGGGCGAGGTGGCCCGCAAGCTTGGGTTGCGTGCGCTGACGGCACTGGCGGAAACCGTGCCAGGTGCGGCGCTTTGCACCGGGCACCTTCCCAAGGGCGCCACAGTCGAGATCGCGCTGAAGGGCGGACAGATGGGAACGACCGACTATTTTAGCCGAGTTCGACAAGGCGGTGCATCGTCTGCCCACCCCGACACGCAAGGACTGCGCGGGGCCTGAACGAACACGCGTGACCAGCCGATTCTGTTTGGGAAATTGGCCAATTTTTTCAGATTTCCCACGAATCAAACGCGGCTCACAACCCAACCAAAAAGTGTGCTCGCCGAACGGATCGAACCCAGGTCCCGGCCGATCATGGTTACTATCCCGTTATCCAGAACAAAGGCCTGTCCAAACGGACAGGTTCTCCAGATAGCGCTCCGTCGATAGACTTGGATCATTAGCAGTGCATTTCTTGCGAGTTATTCGAGTTCCCATCAGCACCCTTGGCGCGACTGCGTTTCCGCGCTGCCTTGACGACTTTGGACCCCGGAATATGACACCCTCCGCAACGATTTTCGAACTCGACCAGTTTCGCCGGTTGCGCGACGCCCTAAGCGTTCTGCGCCGCCCGACCGATCAGGACGCCAAGCCAAAGCAGGCAGTTGATTGGTATCTGCCAGGCTTCATCGGCAAGGCCCGCGTCTCGACCGCTTTCGGAGAGCTTCCGATCGAGGCGTTGCGTCCCCGGGACGATCTGCGCACGTTCTCGGGCGTTTCGGCAAGTGTCCGGGTGGTCGACAAGATCCATCTGGACCAGGACTTCCTGAAGGACCACGCCTACGCTCTGCCGATCATGATTCCGGCCAATGCGCTTGGCTCGGGTCGTCCTTCATCCGATCTGCTCCTGTCGCCCGGGCAAGAGGTCAGCCTTGATGCCCATGTCGCAACCAGCTTCTCACTGGCCAAGGCCCTGTCGCGCCAGTTCACGCTGGACCTGTCCTATGCGACGGGCTTGACCTACTACCGGTTCCATTGTGGCGTTCCGACGGTCATCCGGGTTGAAGGGCTTTGGGTTCGCATCAATCCCTGGCATTGCAGCGACTGACGGCAGGATAATCTTCTCGGGCATGACCGGGCCGCAATGGCTAACCTGGCCAGCCCGAACGGCGGACAGCCCCCTCCCTTGAAGACGCCAAGCGCGTGCGGCCCCGGCGCTTTCGGACGGGTGGCATGGCCTCATGGCGCCCCGATCAAAACTATCACTTTTCGCCTTCCGACAACGGTACAGGCACCGCAGGATCTTGCTGCGTGATGCCCTCCCAACATCGGCTTGACCGAATCGGACGCTCATGACATCGATGTCATGAGCATCGTGTCGCAAGGCGCTGGGGGGGCTGCGACAGCAGACTGCGCCGAACAGGGTGGGAAAATGGCGACGATCTACGATGTGGCCGGTCGTGCGGGGGTCTCTCCGAAGACTGTAAGCCGGGTCCTGAACGGCGACGGCCCGGTCGGAGAGCAGACACGACAGCTGGTCGGACAGGCCATGCGCGAACTGGGCTATGTCCGGTCAAATGCCGCGCGAATGATGCGGGCGCAGAAGTCCGGGATCGTCGGGCTGATTACCGGCGCCATCTCGACCAAGAACCAGCCCTCGACCCAGCAGGGCCTGCCGGATCTGTACATCGTGCAGGGGGTGCAGCGGGCGCTGGAATCGTCAGGCATGACGGTGATGATCGCCGATACCGCAGGCCGCAACGACCGCGTGCCGCATCTGATCGACACGTTCCTGTCCCACCGCGTGGAAGGGCTGATCTACGTCGCCGAGTACCACCAGGAAGTGAACCTGCCCCGCCTGCCGGACGATACTCCACTGGTGCTGGCCAACTGCTTCGATGCGCGCGGCACGGCGTCCGTGGTGCCCGACGACCGGCGTTTGCAGGCCGAACTGGTTCGCAGGCTGATCGCGGCGTGTCACCGGCGGATTGCCTATCTGTCGCTCCGCCCGGACATGGTGGCGGGCAAGCTCCGCCCCTTGGGCTATCGCGACGCGCTGGCCGAGGCGGGGCTGCCCTTTGATCCCGCCCTGCTGGTCAACGTCGACTTCGACCAGCCGGAAACCGGCCCGCAGCTCTTGTGGGACACCATCGACCGGATGCTGCGACTGGCCGAGCCGCCCACCGTCCTGTGCTGCGGCAACGACCAGATGGCGATGATGGTCTACGGCATCCTGCGGTCAATGGGCCGCAAGATGCCGGACGAGATCGGCGTTGCGGGGTTCGACAACTACCGCGCCATCGCTGAAACGCTCTACCCGCCGCTGACGACGGTGGACCTGCCCTACAACGCGATCGGCGTCCGGGCGGGCGAACGCCTGATGAAACTGATTTCCGGTGAAAGCCGGGATGACCAAAGCCCGCTCCTTGTGGCCGGGCCGGTGCACTGGCGCGCTTCGGTCAACGAAGCGCGTCCCGAGAACGTCGTGACTTTCAGAACCCTCAGGGAGGAAACCAAATGAAGATGTTCACCATCGCGGCTTCGGCTGCGATCCTGGGCTGGGCCTCGGTCGCCCAGGCGCAGGAAACGCTGACCATGTGGTATCATGGTGCGGGCAACGAAGTGGAACAGAAGCTCATCAACGAGCTGATCACCGACTTCAACGCCAGCCAGGCTGATTGGAAGGTGGAACTGCAAAGCTTCCCGCAGGCGGCCTACAATGATTCCGTCGTCGCGGGCGCGCTGGCAGGCAACCTGCCCGACATCCTGGACGTCGATGGGCCGAACATGCCGAACTGGGCCTGGGCCGGTTACATGCAGCCCTTGAAGATCGATGAGTCGAAGATCGCGACCTTCCTGCCCGGCACCAAGGGCGTGTGGAACGGCCAGCTCTACTCCATCGGCCTCTGGGATGCCGCCGTCGCGCTGGTGACCCGCCAGTCGACGCTGGACGAGCTTGGGCTGCGCAAGCCCACCGTGGACCAGCCCTGGACCAAGGACGAGTTCATGGATGCGCTGGCCAAGGCGAAGGCAGCAGGCAAGTGGGAATATGCGCTGGACCTCGGCATGGCCTGGACCGGCGAATGGTATCCCTACGCCTTCTCGCCCTTCCTGCAGTCCTTCGGCGGCGACATCGTTGATCGCACCACCTACAAGACCGCGGAAGGCGCCCTGAATGGCGAGGCGGCGCTGGCCTTCGGTGACTGGTGGCAGTCGCTCTTCAAGGACGGCTACGCCCAGGCGACGCAGGATCCGGCTGACCGCGACGGCGGCTTTGCTGCTGGCAAGTATGCCTTCTCGTGGAATGGCAACTGGGCGGCCCTGGGCGCGCTTGGTGCGTTCCCCGACACCGTCTTCCTGCCCGCGCCTGACTTTGGCGCTGGTGCCAAGATCGGTGGCGCAAGCTGGCAGTTCGGCGTCTCGGCGACCTCGAAGCACCCCGAAGGCGCTGCGGCCTTCATCGAGTTCGCGCTCCAGGACAAGTACCTGGCCGCCTTCTCGAACGGCATCGGTCTGATCCCGGCCACCCCAACGGCTTCGGAAATGGTCGACAACTACAAGGCCGGCGGCCCGCTGTCGGTGTTCGTGGACTACTCGGCCAAGACCGCGCTCGTCCGTCCGGTGACCCCGGGCTACGTGGTGCAGGCGAAGGTGTTTGAAAAGGCGCTGGCCGACATCGCCAACGGAGCCGAAGTTGCGGCAACGCTGGACGCGGCGGTCGACGAGATCAACGCCGACATCGAAAAGAACGGCGGCTACGGCCACTAAGGCTGTATGGCCCCGGCTTCGGTCGGGGCCGTGCTCTCCCCAGAGCCTTGGCTGGCGGTTTGCGCCGCCAGCACTTTCCCCTCACGCAGCGAGAGGCGATCATGGCGTCGAAGTTCACCGTATCGAACCGGACGGGCTGGCTAATGGCGGGACCCGCGGTCCTGCTGATTGCGGCCTTCGTGATCCTGCCCTTCTTCCTTGCCTTCTATTTTTCCTTCACCAACCAGCGCCTCGTCAGCCCCAACGCGGCCGAGTTCGTCGGCATGGCGAACTACCGTCAGCTTCTTGGCGTCGCGACCCTGACGCTGGAACCGGTGCGCGACGACACAGGTGCCATCGTGATTAAGGACGGCGCGCCGGAATACCCTTCGATCCGCACCCTGACCCGCAACAACCCCGACCGGCCTGACCTGCAGGGAATGCGGGAGTGGTTCAGCTTTTCTTTTGGAGGCGACAGCAAGACCTTCGTCCTGGCCCGCGACGTCGTCTTCATGAAGGCCGTGGTCAACACCTTCATCTTCGTCCTTGTCGTGGCCCCCGTGCAGGCGGGCCTCGCATTGGGCCTCGCCCTTCTCATCAACCAGCGCCTCAAAGGCATCAACGTCTTCCGGGCGATCTACTTCATGCCGGTGGTCGTCTCCATCGTCGTCGTCTCGCTCTTGTGGCGGCTGATCTATGACGGGCAGTCCGGCCTTCTGAACAACCTCCTCGGAGCCATCAGCTTTGGCCTGATCCCGCCGATAGACTGGCTCGGCAGCCCCTCCACCGCCTTGGGGTCGATCATCGCCATGTCGATCTGGCAGGCCGTCGGTTTCCACATGGTCATCTGGCTGTCGGGCCTCCAGACCATCAGCCCCACCCTCTATGAGGCCGCCGCCATCGAGGGCGCGTCGAAGTGGCAGGTCTTCCGCTACATCACCTGGCCGGGCCTTCGGAACACCGCTGTCCTGATCCTGATCGTCATCACCATGCAAGCGTTCGGCCTGTTTGCCCAGATCGACGTGATGACGAACGGCGGCCCGCTGGACAGCACCCAGACCATCGTCTTCCAGGCCATCGAGCGCGGCTACGGCAAGCAGGACATCTCGGGCGGCTCGGCGATCTCCGTCATCCTGTTCGTGATCGTGCTTTCGATTTCCCTCATCCAACGCTGGCTCACGCGGGAGAAGACCTGATGGCCCAGATATCCGCCGACAACCGGGGCCTGCGACTGGCGACGCGCTATGCCGTCCTGGTTCTGATCGCCATCATCTTCATCTTCCCGCTGGTCTTCATGCTGATGTCCAGCTTCAAGCCCGACCAGCAACTGCTGGAGGACGCAAGCAACCTGCGCGCCTTCCTGCCGGTGGGCGACATCAGCCTGCAGAACTACACC
>JBJTSJ010000078.1:0-5286 GCA_046076605.1 Tabrizicola sp. | reverse complement strand
CGGCGGCACGCCCTCCCTCATGGAGGCGTCAACCGTCCAGGGCATCCTCGACCGCATCCGCGCCACTTGGACCCTGGCCAACGACATCGAGATCACCCTCGAAGCCAACCCCGGCTCCGTCGAGGCCGCCCGGTTCGAAGGCTACGCCAAGGCCGGCGTCAACCGTGTTTCCCTTGGAATCCAATCCCTTGAGCCGGAAGACCTCCGCCGCCTCGGCCGGATGCACACGGTGGACGAGGCCGCAAAGGCCATCGCCATCGCCCAGTCGACCTTCGACCGCGTCTCCATCGACCTGATCTACGCACGCCAGAACCAGACCCTCGCCGCCTGGCGCGACGAGCTTCACCGCGCGCTCGACTTCGGCACCTCCCACCTATCGCTCTACCAGCTGACCATCGAGGACGGCACGGTCTTCGGCCAGATGCACGCGAAGAACCTCCTCAAGGGCCTGCCGCACGAAGACCTCTCCGCCGACATGTTCGAACTCACGCAAGAGATCACCCGCCAAGCCGGCCTCCCCGCCTACGAGGTCTCGAATCACGCCCGCCCCGGCGACGAATCACGCCACAACCTGATCTACTGGCGGATGGGCGACTACGCGGGAATCGGCCCCGGCGCCACGGCCGACTCACCCTCGACTCAGCCCGATTCGCAACCGAAGCCGAACGCCAACCCACCCCCTGGCTCACCCGCACTCTCGCCGCCCCCGGCTCTGCCGAGACCGCCGAAAGTCTCACCCCCGAAGACCGCGCCAGCGAATACCTGATGTTCGCCCTCCGCCTCCGCGAGGGCGCATCACTGCAACGCTTCGCCGCCCTCGCCGCTCAACCTCTGTCCGAAAATGCCCTCGCCGAGGTCGAAGCCCTCGGCCTTCTCACCCGCGACGGCGACCGCATCCGCGCAACTGATCAGGGCGTGATGATGCTGAACGGCATCCTCCGCGCCCTGCTGGCCGACCGTCAGTCCGCCGACTGATCAGTCTTCATCTGGTAGTTGCGACAGGATCCGGCACAACCTGTCGAGGTCATCCAGCGAGCCATAGCGGATCACCAGCTCACCGCTCTCCCCGCCGGAAGAATGCTCAATCCGCACTGGCATCTTCAGGTTTGCCGAAAGATCCCCTTCCAAGGCCCGCGTATCCGCATCCTTGTCCGGACCCTTCGCAGCCTTCGGGGCGGATGGCTTTACCGTTCCCTGAGCCTTCATCAACCGCTCGACTTCGCGCACTGACAGCGCCTTGGCCACGATCTGCGCCGCCAATTCGCTGGCCTTCGGGCTGCCGATCAGCGCCCGCGCATGGCCGGCGGAAAGCTTCCCGTCGCGCACGAGGTCCTGCACGTCATCCGGCAACGTCAGCAGGCGCAACAGGTTCGCCACATGGCTTCGGCTCTTCGACAGGGCCTCGGCCAACTTTTCCTGCGTATGGCCGAATCGAGTCATCAACTGCCGAAAGCCCAACGCCTCTTCGATGGCATTCAGGTCGGCGCGCTGGATGTTCTCGATGATGGCGACTTCCAGCACCTCGGTATCGCTAAGGTCCCGGACGACAACAGGAACTTCGTGCAACTGCGCCATCTGTGCCGCCCGCCAGCGACGCTCCCCCGCGACGATCTCATAGGTGTCTCGCCCCAGCTTGCGGCGAACGATCAGCGGCTGGATCACCCCCTTCTGCCGAATCGAATCGGCAAGGCTCTCCAGCTCTTCCTTGCGAAAGTCGAGCCGGGGCTGCTGCGGATTCGGCTCCAGCTTGTCCACGGCAACGTGCAGTTCCGCCTTGCGCGGTGCCGCCATCTGCTCGGGCCCCGCAAGATGCACGTCTGCCATCAAGGCCGACAGCCCGCGGCCGAGGCCTCTCTTCTCTGTCTTGGACATGCTCAAGCCTCTGTAACTTCTGGAGTTCTGCGACGGTCTGCGATTTCCTTGGCCAGTGCTCGATAGGCCTCCGCGCCCTTCGAGCCCGGGTCATAAGTCAGGACTGGCAGAGCAAAAGACGGCGCTTCACTGATTCGCACATTCCGGGGAATTGTCGTCTTCATGACAAGGTCGCCCATGTTTGCGCGAGCGTCGGCCTCGACCTGAGCTGTCAACCTGTTGCGGCGGTCATGCATGGTCAACACAATCCCTTCGATGCGCAAGTCCGGATTCGCCGAGCGCCGCACATCCCGAATCGTCAGCATCAGCTGCGAAAGGCCTTCCAGCGCGAAAAACTCACACTGCAGCGGGACAAGCACCGAATCGCATGCGACAAGAGCGTTGACTGTCAGAAGACTAAGCGCCGGCGGACAGTCGATCAAGATGTAGTCGAACTGATAATGGTCGATCTCGGGACGCCGCAACGCGTCATGCAGCAAGTAGCTGCGCTTTTCGTTCGAGACGATGTCCAGGTCAGCCGAGGACAGATCCGCATTGGCAGGAACAATCAGAACTTCTGGAATGCTGGTCTCGATCACAACATCCTGTAGATCCGCTCCGTCGACGATCAAGTCGTAGCTCGTCTTCTTCCGTGCGTCCGGGCGGATACCCAATCCGGTGGAGGAATTTCCCTGCGGATCGATGTCGACGAGAAGCACTCTCTTCCCAAGCTCGGCCAGGCCAGCGGCAAGATTGATTGCTGTTGTCGTCTTTCCCACGCCACCTTTCTGGTTGGCCAGAGCAAGGATGTAGGGCGCATCAGTCTTGGGCACGGTGGATGTTCCTGATCACAAGAATTGCAGCGTCGCGGTCTGAAATGCTGGGCTGCTGCACAAGGTCGAATGACCATGCTTTTCTAGCCTCGGCAATCTCGTTTTCGTAGCGCGCGCCTTTCGGAAAGATTGCTGTACCATCGAAAGCCAGGTGACGCGCGCAGGACTGCAGAAGGTCGCCAAGAGGCGCAAGAGCCCTCGCTGACACAACGTCTGCTTTCAGGCTTGGAACAGCTTCGATTCGCTGGCTAAGGACAACAACGTCCAAATCCAGAGCCTGTGCGGCTTGGCGCAAGAACGTAGCTTTTCGCAAGTCGGCTTCCACAAGCGTGACGCGCAGCTTGGGCCTTAGTTCTTTCGCAAGGATCGCAACAACAAGACCAGGCAACCCCGCGCCGGACCCTAGATCTGCCCAATGCGTCGCTGTTTCGGGGCAGTACGCAAAAACCTGGGCGGAGTCGATGATGTGTCGCGTCCAGAACGTCGCAAGCGTCGCCTTGCCGACAAGATTTATTGCGGGATTCCACCGCTGCACGAGTGTCTCGTAGCGCTCTAGCGCATCCAATGTTTCACGTGAAACATCAAGTCCAGCGAGGCCCACTGTCTGAGTCATCCAGTCAACCGCTCAGCCTGAGGCTTTCTCAAGTGGGAAAGGACAAGAAGCAGAGCGGCCGGCGTCACACCCTCAATGCGTGACGCGTGTAGAATCGTGTCAGGTCTTGCGCGGGACAATTTCTGCTTCAGTTCGTTGGACAGTCCCGAGATGCGGCTGTACTCGAAGTCCGCGGGGATTCGCTGTGTCTCCTGACGACGCAGGTCCGCTACTTCCTTGGCTTGCCGATCGGAATACTGCGCGTAAGTTGAGTCGATCTGCAGCTGCTCCAGTACATCCCGGCTCAGCGCTTGATAGGAGGAGAAGGCCGCTGTGACGAGATCAACGTCCACTCCAGGAAGGGACAGAACGTCATAGGCTGATCGCTTTCCTCCATCCTTGCTGACTGCAATTCCCACTTCGTTCAAGGCCTTCGGACTGATCATCTCCTCCAGAAGCGCTGACCGGCCGGCCTCAAGCGCGTCCAGTTTCTCTTCAAACGCCCGCCGCCGTGCTTCCGAGACACAGCCAGCAGCAAGCCCGACAGGAGTCAAGCGACGGTCTGCATTGTCGGCCCGCACAGTCAGGCGGAACTCGGCGCGGGAAGTGAACATCCTATAGGGCTCTGTCACTCCGCGCGAGATGAGGTCATCGATCATCACGCCGATATAGCTGTCCGACCGACTGAATTCCAAAACCTCACCATCTCTAGATGCGGATGCCGCATTCAAGCCAGCTACAACTCCTTGTGCGCCCGCTTCCTCATAGCCCGTTGTTCCGTTGATCTGCCCGGCAAAGTACAGCCCCTGAACAGCCTTGGTTTCCAGCGTCCGGTGCAAGCTGCGCGGATCAAAGTAGTCGTATTCGATGGCATATCCCGGCTGCAGAATCACCGTCTGCTCCAACCCCGGGATAGTGTGGATATAGGCGTGCTGAACCTCCTCGGGCAGCGAGGTGCTCAGGCCGTTCGGATAGACCGTGTGATCGTCTAGCCCCTCCGGCTCCAGGAAGACCTGATGCGAAGTCTTGTCGGCAAAGCGCACAACCTTGTCCTCGATGGACGGACAATACCGGGGACCGACGCCTTCGATGTGACCACCATACATAGCGGAACGTCCAAGGTTATCCCGCACAATCTGGTGGGTCGCCTCAGACGTATGGGTGATTCCGCAGGAAATCTGCTGGGCTTCCGGGGCGCGGTTCAGGAAGGAAAACACCGACGGCACATCATCGCCCGGCTGGCTTTCCAGCCGCCCCCAGTCGATCGTCCGCCCGTCCAGCCGCGGCGGAGTGCCCGTCTTTAGCCGCCCCACGGGCAGCGCCAGGTCTGCCAATTGCGCCGCCAGCAGCTTCGACGGCGAATCGCCCATCCGCCCGCCCGACATCCGCCGGTCGCCGATGTGGATCACGCCGTTCAGGAAGGTCCCCGCCGTCAGCACGACGCGGCCGGAGGAAAGCTCCACGCCCGAAGCCAGCACGACCCCAGCGACCGCGCCGCCAGCCATCCGGAGCCCGGCAACTTCGCCCTCGATCACATCCAGCCCCGGGGTCGCCAGCAACTCTGCCCGCATCGCCTCACGATAGAGACGCCGGTCAATCTGCGCCCGCGGACCCTGTACGGCAGGCCCCTTCCGACGGTTCAGCAGCCGGAACTGGATCCCCGCCCGATCCGCCATCCGCCCCATCACGCCGTCCAGCGCGTCGATCTCGCGCACAAGGTGGCCCTTCCCAAGGCCCCCGATCGCAGGATTGCAGGACATCGCGCCCAGCGTCTCCACCCGCAGCGTCACCAGCGCCGTCGACACCCCCATCCGGGCCGCTGCTGCTGCTGCTTCGGCCCCTGCATGGCCGCCGCCGATCACGATTACTTCGTAGTGTTTCACGTGAAACCCTCACTTACCGATGCAGAAGCTGGCGAAAATCTCGCCCAGAAGGTCGTCGACATCCACTCGGCCGACCAGGGCATCGAGTGCCCGGACTGCCTGCCGCAGATGCTCCGCCGCCAGCTCG
>JBJTSJ010000077.1:0-7978 GCA_046076605.1 Tabrizicola sp. | reverse complement strand
CCTCGGTGCCTAGGCGGATGGCATCTTCGGGGGTGGCGGCGCGGACGGTGAGGTGTCCCATTTTTCTCCCCGGACGGGCCTGGGCCTTGCCGTAGAGATGCAAGACCCCACCCGGAAGAGCCAGCACCGGGGACCAGTCGGGTTCGCCCTTGGCCCAGAGATCGCCGAGGAGGTTGAACATGGCAGCCGGGCAAAGCGGTGCGACGAGGCCGAATGGCAGGCCGCAGACGGCACGGATCTGTTGTTCAAATTGGCTGGTGTGGCAGGCCTCGACGGTAAGGTGGCCGGAGTTGTGGACGCGGGGGGCGATTTCGTTGACGAGGAGGCCCTGCGGGGTGACGAAAAGCTCCACTCCCATCACGCCGACGTAGTCGAGCGCGTTCAGGATGCGGGCGGCGAGGAGGATGGCATCGGAGCGTTGGCTGGGGGACAGTTTCGCGGGGACAGTGGTGGTGCGCAGGATGCCTTCGCGGTGGACATTCTCACCGGGGTCGAAGCAGGCGACCTGGCCGTCTAGGCTGCGGGCGGCGATGACGCTGACCTCGCGGTCGAAGGCGACGAAACCCTCCAGCACGCAGGGGGCGTCGTTCATCGCGGCCCAGGCGGCGGGGATGTTGGCGGGGTCGGTTAGCTTGACTTGGCCCTTGCCGTCATACCCAAGGCGGGTGGTTTTCAGTATCGCAGGGAGGCCGAGGGTGTCGGCGGCAGTGCGGAGGCCAGCTTCGGAATTGACGGCGGCCCAGGGGGCGGTTGAAAGGCCGAGGTCATTCAGGAACGATTTCTCGCTGATCCGGTCCTGGCTGATCGCCAAGGCGCGGCGGTTCGGGCGGATTGGCTTGAGCGATTCCAGAAGGTCCAGTGCGGAGGTCGGGACGTTCTCGAATTCGTAGGTGATGACGTCGACCGAGGCGGCAAAGGCGCGGAGGGCAGCTTCGTCTTCGTAGGGGGCAGTGGTGACCCTTTGGGCGACGTCACCGGCGGGCGAAGCGCCAGGCTCATAGATGTGGCAGCGGTAGCCCAAGTGGCTGGCGGCGACGGAGAGCATCCGGCCGAGTTGCCCGCCGCCGAGGATGCCGATGGTGGAGCCTTGCGGGAGCTCAGTCATCCTTCGGCTCCTCGGGGATCGAATCCGACAGCGCGTCGCGCCAGGCATCCAGCTTGGCGGCGATGGCGGGGTCGGAGACGGCCAGGATCGCAGCGGCCATCAGCCCTGCGTTGGCCGCGCCGCCGATGGCCATCGTGGCGACGGGGTAGCCCTTTGGCATCTGGAGGATGGAATAGAGCGAGTCGACGCCCGACAACGCCTTGGTTTGCACCGGCACGCCGATCACCGGCACGCGGGTCTTCGACGCCATCATGCCGGGCAGATGAGCCGCGCCGCCCGCGCCTGCAATGATCACCTTCAGGCCACGGGCGACGGCGCTTTTGCCGTAGTCCCACAGCCGGTCCGGTGTGCGGTGCGCCGAGACGATCTTCGTCTCATAGGCAACGCCAAGCTCATCCAGGATCTCGGCGGCGGCTTTCATGGTGGGCCAGTCGCTCTGCGACCCCATGATGATTCCGACGGATACGGCCATGCGCGCCCCCTTGGTTTCAGGGGCGATTACCTTGGCGCGGGCGCAGGGGCAAGCCTAAGGCGAAGTGACCCTCAGGCGATAATATCGGGGATCAGCATGTCCTCGATCTTCACGATCTGGTCCTTCAGCGCCAGCTTCTGCTTTTTCAGGCGGCGCAGTGTCAGCTGATCGGGGCGGCCGGTTTCCTCAAGCGCATGGATCGCCTGATCCAGGTCGCGGTGTTCGCGACGCAGGACTTCCAGACGGATGCCAAGCATTTCGTCATGGCTGAGTTCGGTGGGCGCGTTCATGGTCTGACGAATCGGTTCCTGCCTTTCGATCAGAATATAGGAAAGCACTTCGCAGCGTGAAGGTTTCTGACGAAATTCCTGCATAAACACGCCATTTCATGCTCCACCGCAGGTCTTGCGGGGCGGGTTTGCGGGCCCCATATTGGACTTGCGCGGTGCCTGAGTTCGGGGTCGCGCAGACCGAACCGTCGCTTATGCCAAGGACTGTCCGATGACGAAGTTAAGCTTTGGGGCCCACCCGTACCTTCTGGGGTTCGAGCAGCTGGAGAGGCTGGTGGAACGCACCGCGAAGTCTGGGGCCGAAGGCTATCCTCCGTTCAACATCGAGGCGGTGGCGGAAAACGCCTATCGGATCACCCTGGCCGTTGCGGGCTTCCGTGAGGAGGACCTGTCGATCACGGTCGAGGACCGTCAGCTTGTCGTCCGCGGCCGTCAGGCCGATGACGCGGGCGAACGGGTGTTCCTGCATCGGGGCATCGCCAGCCGCGCCTTCCAGCGAAGTTTCGTGCTGGCCGACGGGGTGGAGGTGGCAGGGGCCACGATGGAGAACGGGCTTCTCCACGTCGACCTGCGCCGCCATGTGCCGGAGACCGTGGTGCAGACGATCCGGATCGGTCGCAAGGATGCCAGCCAGAAAGGGGGCAAATGATGAATACGCCATTCAACGGATTGCCGCAGGGCGCAGACAGGATCGTCTATGTCCGCGAGATTGCGGTGGCTGACCTGCCCGACGAGTTGCGCGAGCAGATCGGCGAGGCGGAGATGATCTGGTCGGTGCATGGTGCCGATGGCCGTCAGCTTGCCCTGGTTGCGGACCGGAAGCTGGCCTTCCATCTTGCACGCGAACATGACTTCACGCCCGTAAGCGTGCACTGACGAACAAGGGTCTAAACCCCTCGCTGACTGGCTTTTTGCGACGGAACCGGTAGGCTTTGCCGTATCGGTTTCGTTACGCGCAAGGGGCTGTCATGAAAACCACCACGGGATATTCGGGTCTGCAGATCGGTCTGCACTGGCTGATCGCCATTCTGATTGTCGCCGCCTGGTTCACGGGCGAAGGTGCCGGAGAGGCTATGGAGGTTGTCGAGGACGGCGGCACGGCGGGCTTTGTGCCGCATGTGGCCGTGGGCCTCGCGATTCTGGCGTTGGTAGTGGTGCGGGTGCTGGTGCGGTTGGGGCGTGGGGCCCCGGCAGCGCCGGGCGCTTCTGGCAGCCTGTCGGCGCTGGCGGCGGACTGGGGTCACCGGCTGATCTATCTGCTGATGATCGCGGTGCCTCTGGGCGGGATCGCCACCTTCTTCCTGGGCCTCGACGTGGGCGAGGTGCACGGTCTGGCGGCCAATGTGCTTATGCTGGTGGTCCTCGGCCATGCGCTGATGGCGCTGTACCATCAGTATTTGCTGAAGGACGGGTTGTTGCGGCGGATGATGAAGGCCGAGTGACCCGGCACCATCGCGGCCCCTACGGTCCCGTCTTCTTTGGCGGTTCGGCAGTCGAGGACAAGCAGTTGTTCAAGAGTTGCAGATACTGATTGA
This sequence comes from Tabrizicola sp., assembly GCA_046076605.1. Classification (GTDB taxonomy): domain Bacteria; phylum Pseudomonadota; class Alphaproteobacteria; order Rhodobacterales; family Rhodobacteraceae; genus Tabrizicola. Next base: position 4,576 of record JBJTSJ010000077.1, on the reverse strand, counting down.
GATCGAATCCGCGAGCGCGCTCGGCGTCTGCAACGGCGACGCTGCGTCCATCCCGCGTCCGGAATGCGCTTTCAATTTCGCCCTTTAATTCGCCGAACAGGTCGGAAAAGTCGGCCATCTCGCGCACGATGCTTTCACGGGTGAGGATCTTTATGTGATCGACTGCCCCGATTGTCGCAGCCAGGGCCGCCTGATCCGATCCGTCGGAAAAGCCAAGGGCACCTGCCATGTCTGCAGTCACCGCGACGCAGTTCAGGCGACGTGCCCCCTTGTACATGGCCTCAATGGACGCCTTTGGCACAAGGCGGCGCCCTGCGACGGTGGCCGCGGCCCCAGGGGCGGCGCGTTCGGCAAGAACCGTATTGGACGCCGTGCCCACCGACCCGGCCACCGTTGCCGCCGCCGAGACGAAGACAACCGAGCTCAGGACATCCTGAACCGTTCGGGTCGATCGCGCCGCCTTTACATATTCGCGGGACAGGTGCCGCGCGTCTTTGGCAACGGTCGACAAATCCCCGGTCTCAGAGATCGGCGCGGCTGTTTCCGCTTTGTCGATATAGGTGTCGGCACAGGCCGAAATGAACAGGCAAGCAATCAATGGAAAAACGCGCATGATAAAACCCCGCAAATCAATGCGGGGAGTTTATCACGATCGCGGCATGATCCGAAGTGATTCTGCCGAAATTGCCTGACGCCGAGGATCAGGCCTTGATGAGGCCCATCTGCTCGAGCTTCAGCAGCACCTGGTGGGCGCAGTGGTCGACGTCGACATTCTCGGTATCGACCACCAGTTCGGCATTCGTCGGGGCCTCGTAGGGGTCGGAGATCCCGGTGAATTCCTTGATCTTGCCCTCACGCGCGAGCTTGTAGAGGCCCTTGCGGTCGCGGCGTTCGCATTCCTCGATCGAGGTCGCGACGTGGACCTCGACGAAGGCGCCGTAGGCTTCGATCATCTCGCGCACCGCCCGCCGGGTCGCGGTGTAGGGCGCGATGGGCGCACAGATCGCGATGCCGCCGTTCTTGGTGATTTCCGACGCCACATAGCCGATGCGCTTGATGTTGATGTCGCGGTGTTCCTTCGAGAACCCGAGTTCCGAGGACAGGTGTTTGCGCACCACGTCACCATCCAGCAGCGTCACGGGACGCCCGCCCATCTCCATCAGCTTGACCATCAGCGCGTTGGCGATGGTGGACTTGCCCGATCCCGAAAGGCCGGTGAAGAACACGGTGAAGCCCTGCTTGGACCGCGCGGGGCTGGTCTTGCGGAGTTCGTTGACCACCTCGGGGAACGAGAACCACTCCGGGATGTCGAGGCCTTCACGCAGGCGGCGGCGCAGTTCGGTGCCGGAGATGTCAAGGACGGTGGAGCCTTCCGGGATCTCGTTCGCGGGGTAGTACTGGGCCTTCTCCTGCACGTAGACCATGTGCTTGAAGTCGACCATCTCGATGCCGATTTCGGCGGCGTGCTGGGCGAACAGCTCCTGCGCGGCGTAGGGATCGTAGAAATCCTTGCCTGCGCTGTTCTTGCCCGGACCGGCGTGGTCGCGGCCGACGATCATGTGCGTGCAGCCGTGGTTCTTGCGGATGATGCCGTGCCAGACGGCCTCACGCGGGCCCGCCATGCGCATGGCGAGGTTGAGGAGGCTGAGCGCGGTGGTCTGGGCCGGGTATTTGTCCAGCACCGCCTCATAGCAGCGGACGCGGGTAAAGTGGTCGACGTCGCCCGGCTTGGTCATGCCGACGACGGGGTGAATCAGGAGGTTGGCTTCCGCCTCACGCGCGGCGCGGAAGGTCAGTTCCTGGTGCGCGCGGTGGAGCGGGTTGCGGGTCTGGAAGGCCACGACCTTGCGCCAACCCATCTTGCGGAAGAAGGCGCGGAGTTCGTTGGGCGTGTCGCGGCGGGCCTTGAAGTCATAGTGGACGGGCTGCTGGATGCCGGTGATCGGGCCGCCCAGGTAAACCTTGCCCGCCTGGTTGTGCAGGTAGTTGACCGCCGGATGGGCGAGGTCGTCGGCGCCGAAGACACTCGCGGCCTCCACCGCCTTGTTCGGCACCCATTTGTCGCTGATCGACAGGATCGCCAGGATCACGCCTTCCTGGTCGCGAAGGGCGATGTCCTGGCCCGGTTCGACCTTGTCGGCGAAGGCTTCGGACACGTCCAGCGTGATCGGGATCGGGAACAGTGTGCCGTCCGCGGTGCGCATGTTGGCGACGACGCCGTCATAGTCGGCCTGGCCCATGAACCCCTTCAAGGGCGCGAAACCGCCGTTCATCAGAAGCTCCAGGTCGCAGATCTGGCGCGGGGTCAGGTCCCAGGAGGGGAGGTTCCCGGCCTCGACCTTCAGCTTCTGGGCTGAGTCGTACGAGACGTAAAGTTCCGGGATCGGGGCGTGGTTCGGCAATTGCATGTGGGCAACCTTTCAGCGCGGCGGATACCCCCGCCAGTTGCGCGGGGCGTAGCCCGACCGGGGGCCGCTGTTCAAGCGATTGCGGGGGATTTTGCGCAGATAAGGCGGAAATCGCGGGGGGAATGGCACGGATGGGCAACGGTTCTGCGCTGCGGCAAGGGTCGGGACGGATTTCCCTTTGCCACGGCTTTTCCGCGACGTTTCGGAATTCCGTTCTGCCTGGGCCGCTCGTCGTTTGCCTTCGGTACTCCTCGCTGCGACGAGAAGCGCGACAAGCGCACGAGGAGCTTTCCGTCAGGCGAGATAGGCGCGGAAGCTTCGGATGACTTCCTCATAGACCGCGCGCTTGAAGGGGACGATCGACTCCACCATCTCGTCGGCCAGGATCCAGCGCCAGGTGGAAAACTCCGGGTGCTCGGTGGCGATCTTCACGTCCGAGTCCTGCCCCTTGAAGCGGAACAGGAACCATTTCTGCTTTTGCCCCCGGTACTTGCCGCCCCAGACCTTGCCCAACAATTCGGGCGGCAGGTCGTAAGTCACCCAGCCGTGGGTCTTGCCGACGAACTCCACCTTGTCGCGGGTGACGCTGGTTTCTTCCCACAGCTCGCGATAGGCGGCCTCGCGCGGCTTTTCGCCCTCGTCGATCCCGCCCTGCGGCATCTGCCAGGCGGGCGAGGGGCTGTCGATGCGCTGGCCGACAAAAACCATGCCGCGCGCGTCGATCAGCACCACGCCCACGCAGGGCCGGTAAGGCAGGCTTTCGGCGCCCGTCATCGGCTTAGGGTTCTTCCTGCGCGATGGCGGTCAGGCCCTTGATGATGTCGACGGCATAGGCGAGTTGGTAGTCTTCATCCCGCAGCTTGGCCGATTCCTCGGCGCGGGCAAGCTCTTCCTGGTACAGCCGCTTTTCCTCGTCCGTCATCGAATCGTTCGAGATCGCGCCGCGCAGGTCGGCCTCGGACCGTTCGCGCGTTGCGGCGCTTTTCTCTGCCTCGGCCGGGGCGTTCGGATCGACGGGTTCGGGGACAGGCTGCTGCACCACGATGTCGGGGGAAATGCCCAAGGCCTGGATCGAACGGCCCGAGGGCGTGTAATAGCGCGCGGTGGTCAGGCGCATCGCGCCATCGCCCCGCAGCGGGATCAGCGTCTGGACCGAACCTTTGCCAAAGCTTTTCGTCCCGACCACGATGGCGCGGCGATGGTCCTGCAAGGCACCTGCAACGATTTCCGAGGCCGAGGCCGACCCGCCGTTGATCAGAAGGACGATCGGCTTGCCCGCGATCAGGTCGCCCGCCTGGGCGTTGTAGCGTTCGCCACTGCCCGGCGCGCGGCCGCGGGTCGACACGATCTCGCCCTTGTCGAGGAAGGCGTCCGAGACGGTGATCGCTTCGTTCAGAAGGCCGCCGGGGTTGTTGCGCAGGTCGATGACGACGCCATCGAGGTTTTCCATCCCGCCCAATTCGTCCAGTCCCTTTTTCAGCTCTGCATTCAGGCCGCTGGTGGTCTGGTCGTTGAAGGTGGTGATCCGCAGGACCACGGTCTTGCCGACAACACGGCCCCGGACCGCCGTCAGCTTGATCGTGTCGCGGATGATCGAAACGTCGAAGGGCTCGGGCGTGCCCTGACGGACGACGGTGATGATGATCTCTGACCCGATCGGGCCGCGCATCTTTTCCACGGCCTCGTCCAGAAGGAGGCCCGACATCGCCTCGCCGTTCACATGGGTGATGAAGTCTCCGGCCAGGATGCCCGCTTTGGCGGCCGGAGTGCCGTCCATCGGCGCGATGACCTTGATGAAGCCTTCTTCCTGCGTCACCTCGATGCCAAGGCCGCCAAACTCTCCCCGGGTCTGGACCTGCATGTCCTCGAAGTCCTTGGCGGAGAGGTAGCTGGAATGCGGGTCCAGCGAAGTGAGCATGCCGTTGATCGCGGCAGTCACCAGTTTTTCGGTTGGCACCTCTTCGACATACTGGGCGCGGACGCGTTCGAAGATGTCGCCGAAGAGGTCGAGCTGTTCATAAAGCGAGGAGTCCGGGACGGTTTCCTGCGCTACGAGGGGGCCCGCTATCTGGGTGGTTGCCACGACACCGGCAACGGTGCCGGCAAGGGCGGCCATCACGTGTTTCTTCATGCGCGTCAGTCTCCTGTCCGGGCAAGGCCTGCGAACC
>JBJTSJ010000076.1:0-2798 GCA_046076605.1 Tabrizicola sp. | reverse complement strand
TTGCCCGGCACGACGCGGATCACGACGAAGACGATCACCGCAACCCCGATCAGGGTGACGGCGGTGGTCAGCAACCGCAGAAGGAAGGTTCGAAGAAGCTGCATGATGGGACGGGCCACCCCCGGATAGGGGCGGCCCGATCTGACGTCAGGCCCGCTTCATCAGATGCGGCAACAGCGCACCCGAGGCATGCGGGGTCACCACCACGCCCGGTGCCGACAGGATCGGTTGCACGTATTGCAGCAGCGGGATGACCAGCGCGTAGTCCGCGATATAGCGGTCCACGGCCTTCCAGCCCTCAATCCGCTTGGCCTCGTCCTTTTCACCCCACAGCGGGCCGATCATCCCGATCAGGTCCTCGCCATCCCAGACCGAATGCGGGCTGGGTCCGAACATCGCAAACCCGGTCGAGGTCGTCGGATCGCCGACCGAGTTGCCCCAGTTATAGAAGGCCGCCGGGGCCAGCGTGTCGGCGGCGCGCAGCTCGTAATGCTTGGCGATTTCGTAGATCTCGATTTCGGCCTCGATCCCGACCTTGCGCCACAGACCCACGATGGCCTGGATCATCTCGTAATCCTTGGGCTTGAAGCCCTTGGTGGTCTGGATCTTGAACTTCACCGGATTGTCCGGACCATAGCCCGAGGCAGCCAGCAGTTCGACCGCCTTCGCCTCGTCATAGGGCACGCTGATCGAGGCATCGTAGGCGTCGTATTCCGGCGTCTCCAGCGTATCGATCTTGACGCCATAGCCGCCCAGAAGCCGGTCGATGATCGCCTGCTTGTCGATGGCATGGGCCGCGGCCTTGCGGACGTTCGGGTCGGTCATCGCCTCAATGTCGTTCAGGAAGATCATCCCGATGTCGCTGATCGGCGCGGCGACCCCGGTCAGGGTGGCCTTCAGGCGGTCGTATTCCTCGTACGGCACTTCAAGCGTGACATGCGACGACCCCGATTCCACCTCGGCCACCCGGGCGGCGGCGTCGGTCACGAACTTGATCGTCACGGTCTTGAACTCGGGCGCGCCGCCCCAATAGCTGTCGTTGGCCTTCAGCCGGACGAAGGCGTTGCGCTCGAACTTTTCCACCATGTAGGGCCCGGTGCCGATGGGCGCGGCCTCGAAGCCTTCGGCCCCAACCTTTTCGTAGTAGGCCTTGGGCAGGACATAGCCGGTCAGGAAGTACATCCACTTGAAGATCGTCGGGTCGAACTGCGCGACATCGGCGATGACCTTGTTGCCCTCGACCCTATGGTTGGCCAGCGTGCCCCAAACGAACTGGATCGGACTGCCGGTCTCGGGCTTCGCCACGCGGGCCAGCGACCAGGCGACGTCCTCGGCGGTGAAGGGCGACCCGTCGTGCCAGGTCACACCCTCGCGCACGGTCATCCAGACCTGGGTCTTGTCGTCGTTCCAGCCCCATTCGGTCAACAGGCCCGGCGCCGGTTTCAGGTCGGGCTGCTGCAGGATGTACTGGTCGAAGACCGACTGGTAGATGCCCTGGATCGTCGGGTTCACCGCGCTTGGGCCCACGGTCGGGTCCCAGGCGGGCAGGTTCACGTTCGAGGCGATGACCAGCTCGTCGATCTCCTGGGCAAGGGCGGGAAGACCCGTGCCCGACAGCGCCACTGAGGCGGCGCCAAGTTTCATCAGTGTGCGGCGTGAGATGTTCATGGTGCTTCCTGTTGGTTGATCTTGTTCACTTATTTTCCTGCCAGCTTTTGTGCCAACAGGGTTCCGGCCCCTGCCCCCGTGCCCGCCCCGGGCCAGACGGCCGCCCCGGTCAGGTGGAGGTTCTTTAGGGGAGTCGACCCGTCCGCATGGCCGCGCACGGGTCGGAAAAGGAAATTCTGCGACAGGTGGTGCGACCCGCACAGCTGGTCACCGCCGATGAGGTTCGGGTTGTCAGCCTCCAGCTCCATGGGCGTCACGATGCGCTGGCCCAGGATCCTGCCCCGGATGCCGGGGGCGTAGCGGTCAAGGATATCCAGCGCGCGGTTGGCCATCGGGTCTGACGCCGCCGTCCAGTCGGTCGCCGTGATCTCGCCCTTCGCGTCCCCGCGGATCGTGCCCGGCACCATGCGGACCTGCAGCCACAGGACATGCTTTCCCTCTGGCGCGCGGCTTGGGTCAAAGACCGTGGGTTGGCCCGCGACGATCACCGGCTCAGAGGGCAACAGCCCGGCCTGGGCCTCGGCATAGGTCCGCGCCATCTGGTCGAGGCTCGGCGCCAGATGCACATAGGCAAAGCGCTGCAACTCAGGCGAAGCCGCCCAGTCCGGCAGCCCGTCCAGCGCCAGGTGGATCATCATCGTCCCCGGCGCGTGCGAGAACTGCGTCATCGCCCGGTCAAAGGTGGGCGTCGTGCCACCGGTCAGACGTGGCAGGGCGGACGGAGCAATCCCCGCGATCACCGCCTTTTCCGCGATGATCCGACGGCCATCGGCAAGCTCTACCCCCTGGGCGCGGCTGCCGTCATGCAGGATACGCGCGACCGGCGCATTCGTCTCCACCACCCCGCCCCGCGCGCGGATCGCCCCGGTCAGGGCCTGCGCCAGCCCTGCAGCGCCGCCCTTGCCGATCACCATCCCGAAGGCCTGGCCCGCCATCCCCTCCAGATAGGGAAACAGCGCGCCCCCCGCGACATCGGGGCCAAAGTCCAGGTGCAACCCCCATGCTCCCAGCATGGCCTGGACCTTGGAGCTTTCAAACGTCCGCGTCAGGAAACTGCGCGGCGACTCCAGCAGGAACCGGGCGAAATCCAGCGTGCCTGCCGTGCCCTTGGCGCGCCAGGTCCGGAACAG
>JBJTSJ010000075.1:0-11683 GCA_046076605.1 Tabrizicola sp. | reverse complement strand
CCCCCAGCGTCGCAAAGAACATCGCATGCCGGTCGCGCGGGATCACTTGCGTGCTGATCGGTTCGGGCGCCAGACCCAACATCTTGCAGACATGTTCCTCGACGCGCGGGTCGATGTTGGCGAAGGTCCCCACAGCGCCGGAAATCGCTCCCGTCGCCACCTCTTTCCGCGCGTTTTCAAGCCGGTCCCGGTTGCGGCTCATCTCGGCATAGAAGCGGGCGAAGGTCAGGCCCATGGTCGTGGGTTCCGCATGGATGCCATGCGACCGGCCGATCCGCACCGTATCCTTGTGATCATACGCGCGGGTCTTCAGCGCCGCCAGCACCCGGTCCAGCCCCTTGAGCAGCAGGTCCGCCGCCCGCACCAGCTGGATGTTCAGCGTGGTGTCGAGCACGTCCGACGAGGTCATCCCCTGGTGCACGAACCGCGCATCCTCGGCCCCGATGTGTTCGGCAAGGTGGGTGAGGAAGGCGATCACGTCATGCTTCGTCACCGCCTCGATCTCGTCGATCCGGGCGACGTCGAACTGCACATCCTTTGCGCGCCAGACGGCCTCGGCATTGGCCTTCGGGATCACGCCCAAAGCAGCCTGGGCGTCGCAGGCATGGGCCTCGATCTCGAACCAGATCTTGAAGCGGGTTTCCGGGGACCAGATCGCCACCATCTCGGGGCGGGAATAGCGCGGGATCATCGGGGCCTCCGGCAGCAGGGAACGCCGCCCCCTTACGCCGCGTCGCCGCAGGGTGCAAGGCGTCAGGGGAAGGCGGCGACCAGCGCAGGTGGGATGATCAGCGGGGTCACAAGACCGGACATCAGCGCCACGAGACACAGCGACACCACGCCCCCCGCCACCACCACCGCACGACCCAGCCCCGGTGCGCTGCGGGAGACGGGCACCGACAGATGGGCAAAGACCGCCAGCACCGCCAGACCGTAGTAGACCGCGAACACCACCGGCCAGGGCAGGGGCGCATGCAGGCCCGCGGCGGCAAAGGCGAGGTCGGTCTCGGTGCCCTGCCAACGGGCAACGAGGACCACGCTGACGTGGATCATCAGGAACAGCGCGAGATAGCCACCCGACAGGGTCTGCAAAGTCAGATGGCGACGCCGGGCCAAAAGCGCCAGACCAAGTCCAATTTGGAAACAAACCGCCGCCAGAAGCAGGGGTTCAAGCAGAGGATGCCGATAGAGCCGCCGCAAGGTTGCCTGTACCGCCCGATGAACCTCTTGCCCCCAAAGGCCTGCCAGATGGTTGCCAAGGTGCAGGACCAGAAACAGGCCCAACAGGACGGCAAGAATCCGGTGCGCCTGCCGCAGGCTCATGCGGCAAGCCCGATCAGGCCCAGGGCCGAAATCCCCAGAAAGGCCAGCCAATGCGGCAAGATGCGCAATGATCCCAAGCGCTTCAGCCCGTAGAAGATGAAAAGCCCGGCGGCCGCAAGGAACACTGTGATCGGCATCAGCGACAGCGCCAGGGCATGGTCCGGCAGGAAGGCCGCCGCGATCAGGAACAGGCCGCCGACTGCCATGACGGCGGTCACGGCATGCCAGACCACTGACCAGACCGCCTTTGCCGACTCTGGCCAATGCGCGGCGACCATCGGGCGGTGAATCTCGCGCCCGCCAAGGAAAATGTGGACCAAGTCCACAAGCACTGCCGCAATTCCGGCCGAAAGCAACCAGGCGTTCATCGTGACCTCCATACGGTTGCGTATGGATAGCGCGCACGGCTGGACCTTGTCCATACGCCTGCGTATGTTTGTCGCATGACCGGTCCCGATCCCAAACCGAAGCTTGCCCGGACTGACTGGGTGCTGGCCGCGCTGCGGGCCCTGGTCCGGGGCGGGATCGGCGCGGTCAGGGTCGAGGCGCTGGCGCGCGACCTTGGAGCGACGAAAGGCTCTTTCTACTGGCATTTCAAGGATCTCGGCGAACTTCATCAGGTGATGCTTGAGCTTTGGAGCGAGATCGGCACGCGCCGCGTCACCGAATTGGTGCGCGGGTCTGGACTGGATCCGATGGGGCAGCTTCTGCTTCTGGTTGACATGGTTTCAGTCACTCCTGGCGAGGCGCTGGGCGGGGTCGAGATCGAGCCGGCGCTGCGCGACTGGGGCCGCATCGACCCCCGGGCACGGGCTGCTCTGGAAGCAGTGGACCGGCAGCGGTTGGAAGATATCACCGGATTCCTGCGCGCGGCCGGGGTGCCAGAAACCGAACTGTTGCCAAAGGCGCAACTCATTTATGCCGCAGTGATTGGGTTAGAAAGCCTCAGGCTGACTGCCGGGGTCGAAATGGGGCCGCTGCTCCGCGATCTGGTGGCCCGGCTTGTGGCAAGGTGAAGGGGCGCCTGCGGCATGCGGGCGGGACGTGGCAGATGAATGACGAGAACAGGACCTGGCAAACGGTGATCGGCCTGGCACTTGGCCTGGCGATCCTTGCGTTGATGGGCGGGTATCTGGGCTGGCTGCACCCGATGGGCGATTCCCTCTCGGTCGGGCGCGGTGTCGCTTCGGCGGCGATCCTGATTCTTGCGGTCATCGCCAGCTTTTCCGGTCTGCGGATGGCGGCTTTCGTATCGGTGCTCTTGGCGTTGCTGACCGGCGGGCAGGTGATGCTTGCCTATGCCTGGCCGGGTCTGCCGGGGATTTATTCGGTCTATCAGAAGAACATGCTGTTCCGGAACGCCGACCTGCCTGCGCTTGAGGCTGACATCCGGGCGGCGGCCTCGCAGATCGTGACGCTGCAGGAAGTTTCGGACCCCAACCTTGCGCTGCTGCAGGCGTTGAAGGACACCTATCCGCACCAGCATGTCTGTCCCGGTCGCGGCGTCGGCGGCACCGCGATCCTGACGCAGCTGACCCCGGTCGAGGGCACGGCCTTCTGTGCGCCTGGGCTGGCCGTGATGCAGGTGGTGGCGGGCAAGGACGGTCAGGACCGCTTCTGGCTGGCGTCCGTCCACCTGCATTGGCCCTGGCCTTACTCACAGGCGGAGCAGGTCGATCTTCTGCTGCCGATCCTCAACCAGCTGCAGGGGCCGGCGATCATGGCGGGCGACTTCAACATGGTGCGCTGGGGCAGTTCGGTGACGCGGATGGCCGAGATGCTGGAGTTGCGGCCTGCGGGTCCGACCTTCGGCAGCTACATCGGACTGTCCGAGACCTTCCGCCTGCCGATCGACCATGTCTTCGCAACCCGCGGCGGCAGGGTCAACCCGCGCGAGGCTTTGGGGTCGGACCATCTGGGGCTCTTGGCCGAGGTTTCGATCTGAGCCGGTCCGACATCACGTGGGGTTGACTGGCGGGGTGGGGGCGGCGTGGCTAGGCTCCACGGCGAGGGGAGGTCCGATGCGTGCCCTGCTGATCTGGCTCTGTCTTGCGCTCCCCGCCCTGGCCGAGGACTGGCGTCCGCTTGACGGGCCCGGGATCACGGCGGCGCTGGCGGCGCGGGTCCTGCAGTATGAGGACGGGTCCAGCCAGAATTTCTTCCAGGATGGCCGGACCCTGTATGAGGCGGGTGCAGGACAGTCCTGGGGAAAGTGGTGGGTCGAGGGCGACCGGTACTGCTCTACCTGGCCGCCGTCTGACGTGGCTGCCTGCTATGGGGTCGAGGCGCGGGGGCCGGAAGTCCGGTTCACTGGCAAGGGAGGCGACATCAGCGTCGGGCGCTTCGCGGACCTGTAAGTGTCCACGGTGGACAATCGCTGATGGCCCTTTTGTTTCAATGAATTGGCCGCGGGCGTTAGGCGTTTCTTAACAGTTGCCTTTGCCCCCGGAACCTGCTCGTCGGAGACTTCGTCCCTCCTCGCTGACCTCACCGACGAGAAGCTGAAGGCGAACGAGGAGGCTCCGTTCACCCCATCAACCGCTCATCAAACGGATACCGCGTCAGCGTCTCGCAGCCGGTTTCCGTGATCAGCACCTGATCCTCCAGCTTGATCGAGAACTCCCCACCCTCCGGCGAAACCAGCGCCTCGACGCACAGCACCATGCCGGGCTCCAGTGCTGCATCAAACGCCCCCGGCATCCAGCCGTCCGGATAGTGGACATAAGGCCATTCGTCGCAGAGTCCGACGCCATGCATCTTGCAGGAATATTTCTGCGCCCAGTATTCCGGGGCCAGCTGATGGCCCTGCATCACTAGTTCCTCGATGGTCACCCCCGGCTTGAGCCGCGCCTTGTGGTCGGCAATGTGGTCCAGCGCGTGGTGGAACGCGCTGACCATCGCATTGGACGGCCGGGCATCGCCGACCCACCAGGTGCGGGAAATGTCGATGCAGAAGCCGTAAGCCCCGATAAGGTCGGTGTCGAAGGCCACGATCTCATTCGGCTGCACCAGCCGCGGCCCGCATTCTTGGAACCACGGGTTCGTCCGGGGGCCGCTCGCCAAAAGCCGCGTCTCGATCCACTCCCCGCCGCGTCTGATGTTGGCTGCGTGCAGCTCGGCCCAGATCGCATCCTCGGACACGGTCCCAGAGGGCACATTCGCCCGGGTGAAGGCCTCCATCTCGGCAATCCCTGCCTCACACGCCACATGAGCGCAGCGCATCGCCAGCACTTCATCCGGCGTCTTCACCGCGCGCACCCGCTCCGTCACCTCTTCACCTTCCTCGACCACGAAGCCCGCCGCCTCCAGCGCCCGCAGCCCATGGACCATGATCTTGTCGACCGCCAGACGCCGGTTCGCCCCCGCATGGGCGCGCATCACCTCATCCACCTGCGCCGCAAACCCCTGCGCCGCCTGCTGCCCGCGATCCCCGGTCGAATTGTAGAAGAAGGTCGCGCCCGACCGCAGCTCCTTCACCAGGGGGTTGAAGGTCACCAGGAAGGGCGAGTTCTTGTACTCCCACATCACCATATGCCCGTCGGCGCAAAGAAGGCAGGCCCGGAACGGGTTGTGCGTGTTCCAAAGCTGCATGTTCGTCGTGTCGGTCGCATAGCGGATGTTCAGAGGATCGAACATCAAGAGGCCCCCATAGTCCCGCGCGACTAGGCCCGCGACCAGCTTCTTCCACCGATCCTCACGCATCCGGGCCAGGTTCGGCAGCTGCAACCCCGCCGCCGCCCATTCCGCGAAGGCAAGCTGGGTTGGCCCGATCTCCACCCGGTCATTGTCGTTCGGGGTCCCGTCGCCCAGGACGCCCCCGCGTGAGGGGTCGATCTTCCGGCGGTCGCGGTGATAATCCATCTGGGTCCCCCTTGTTGCCCCCAGACTGCCCCGGCAGGGAACCGCCGCTTCCCCATCCGCGACCTCGCTGGTCGCAAATGTGTTGGTTGCAGCGGGCTGCGGGCCATGGTTCAAGCGGCGCATGGCCGACCCGATGCAAGACAGCCCTATTTTGCAGGACCGCCTGCCGCACCTGCCATGGATCGACCCGCGCACGCGACGCCTGCCGGGCATCCTGCCGGTCGAGGGGCGGGACTGGCTGCGTCTGGATGAGGCCTATGCGGCACAGATGGCGCTGCGCGACCGGCTGATTGCGGTGCAGGCCCCCGTGGTCCATGCGCTTTTGCCCGAGGCGCGCCCGGCAGCGGACGAACTTTTCGCGGCCGTAATGGACTGGTTGGGCGCCGCGCCCGGCTTTGCGGTGACCGCCACCACGGCCACCCGGCCCGACGGCGTGACCATCCCCCTTGACCCCGACCAGCCGCTGTTGACGCTCGGCCGGCTGGTGCAAGAGGACCTGTGCCTGATGGAACGCCGGGGCGAGGAATATGTGCTGACCGGTGGCATCCTGTGCTTTCCGGCTTCGTGGAGCCTGGCGCAAAAGCTGGGGCGACCGATGACCAGCATCCACGACCCGGTCCCGGTCTATGACGCCGATATCGCCAAGCGCGTGGCGCGGCTGTTCGACGCGATCCGGCCGGAACAGGCGCTGTGGCGGATGAACTACCTGACCTATGACGACTTCGTCCTGCACCAGCCGCGGGTCGAAGGCGACAAGCGTCCTCAGCCCACCGACCATGTCTTCATCCGTTGTGAGAGGCAGTGCCTGTTGCGCTTGCCCGTGACGCAGGCGGTGGCCTTCACCATCCATACCTATGTCGTCGATGCGTCGACCGTAACGGCCGGGGAACTGGCCGCCCTGCGCGAGGCCGTCCATTGACCCAACCTACCGAATGGAGAACGCGATGCCCGGATTGATCCGCAGGACCCTTCTGATCGGGGGCGCCGCCGCTGCTGCCGGTGGTGTGGCGCTTTGGCGCTGGCGGACCCCGGGGGCAAACGAGATCGCCTATGGCAATGACCCGCGTCAGGTGATGGACCTTACCTATGCGCGGGGGACGGGGGCGGCGCCGGTTCTGGTGATGGTGCATGGCGGGGCGTTCAAGGTGGGCGACAAGTCGGACCTTGCCATCTGGCCCGAGCTTCTGGACGCAGGCATTGCCGTGGTGCGGGTGAATTACCGGTTCTCGGCCACCGCGAAATGGCCAGCGCAGGGCGATGATTGTCTGGCGGCGGTCGTGCATCTGCAACGCGAAGGGCCAGCGCTGGGTCTTGATCCGTCGCGGATCGTGCTGATGGGCCAGTCGGCGGGGGCCTTCCTTGCGGTCTCGGCAGCGTTGAGCCTTGTGGAAGTCGGGCTGAAGCCGCGCGGGGTGGTCAGCCTTTACGGGCCGATGGATTTCTCGACGATGGACCAGGACATGAAGACGCTGGGCCGGAAGCCGCAGATGGGCTGGACTGATCCGGCGGACAGCGCGGAAAGCCAGTTGTTGGGCTATGCGGTGGGCGACAAGCGCGACGCGGCGCGGGCAATGGGGCCGGTGGGGCGGCTGGATCGGCTGAAAGAGCCGCTGCCGCCGATCCTGATCCGACATGGCGATGCCGATCCCTTGATCGCCGACCTGCAGGCCAAGCGGCTGCGTGAGGCCTGGCTGGCCGCCGACCCGCAGGCCAAGGTCGACTACAAGCTGGTTCCCGGCGCGGGCCATGGAGGCGAGGCCTTCGAGACCGACCCGGTCAAGGCCGAGATCATCGCCTTCCTGCAGAAGGCGCTGGTCTAGTCCTCGCTGCCGATCTTGCGCAGGTCGCTGCCACTGGCCCAAAGCCACAGCGACCGTATCAGGCCGTAGGGCAGGGCCAGGGTCACGCTTGCCCAGCCCAGAAGGCAACCCGAAACCTGGATCACTCCGGTTGCTACCGGCCCGGGCGGGGCGGGCGGACGGGCGGGTTCTGGCAGAACCCTCGGGCGCACTCGCTCGACCCGGTTCCCGCCGGGCATCTCGTCCCGGATCGAGGCCAGCGGGTCCGGTTCCGATTCGGGGGCAGGAGGTTCCGCCAGGACGACCGGCGGCACGTCCGTCGGCGCTGTCTCTATTGGCGCAATGGTCGCTGGGGCTTCGGCAGGGGCCTCTTCCCGGCTATCGGGCCGGGACCACAGGTGCGGCTCGATCTCGGAGACCAGGGCATTGCCGCGCTTGACGTCCGGGTCTGCCGTAGCGCTGGCATGCGACAGGGTGGCAGCGAAGTTCTTGATCCACCCGGCCACCCGCAGATGCGAGGGCACGAACCGTTCGGCCCGACCGAGCTTTTCCGCCGGAATCCGCCCCGCGCCGTTCTTGACGTTGATCGCTACCCGCCGCATCCGTCGTGCGGTCCAGGCGTGCAGCGGGGCCACCAGTTCCCGCGACAGATGCAGGCTCGCCCGCCCCAGGGCGCGCAGGTCGAACGGCGGGCGCTGTCCGCCCGAGGCCCAGATTTCGGGGCGACCCTTTCCAGGCCGTTTTCCCAATGGACTTTCCGCCATGACACTCCCGCCGCCGGTTCCTGCCGCAGGTTAGTCCAGCCGCGCGACCCCGGCAACTGCGGAGGAAAGGGTTGCCAAAGGGTGAACGACCACGACGGCAGTGTTTGCATATCAAGGGCTTGGCCCGACTGTCCTGCGTGGACAAAAAGCAGAAAGGGCGCCCAAGGGCGCCCTTTCCGGATCACTGTCCCCGCCGATCAGCAGGAGTAGTACATCTGGTACTCGACCGGGTGGGGGGTGTGCTCGTAGGCGTACACTTCTTCCCACTTGAGGGCCATGTAGGCCTCCAGCTGGTCGCGGTCGAACACGTCGCCGGCCAGGAGGAAGTCCATGTCCTTCTCCAGCTCTTCCAGGGCTTCCCGGAGCGAACCGCAGACGGTCGGGATTTCCGCCAGTTCTTCCGGCGGCAGGTCGTAGAGGTCCTTGTCCGACGCCGGACCCGGGTCGATCTTGTTCTTGATGCCGTCGAGGCCGGCCATCAGGAGCGCCGCGAACGCCAGGTAGGGGTTCGCCGACGGATCGGGGAAACGGGCTTCGACGCGCTTGGCCTTCGGCGATTCCGTCCACGGGATACGGACGCAACCCGACCGGTTGCGGGCCGAATACGCGCGCAGGACCGGTGCCTCGAAGCCCGGGATCAGGCGCTTGTAGGAGTTGGTGCCGGGGTTCGTCAGGGCGTTCAGGGCCTTGGCATGCTTCAGGATGCCACCGATGAACCACAGGGCTTCCTGCGACAGGTCGGCATACTTGTCGCCGGCGAACAGCGGCTTGCCGCCCTTCCAGATCGACATGTTGACGTGCATCCCCGACCCGTTGTCGCCCTTCATCGGCTTCGGCATGAAGGTTACGGTCTTGCCGTAGGCGTGGGCCACGTTGTGGATCACGTACTTGTACTTCTGGATGTTGTCGGCCTGCTCCACGAGCCCGCCGAAGATCATCCCAAGCTCGTGCTGGCAGGTCGCCACTTCGTGGTGGTGCTTGTCGACCTTGATGCCCATCCGCTTCATCGTGGACAGCATCTCGCCCCGGATGTCCTGGGCTTCGTCGATCGGGTTCACCGGGAAGTAGCCGCCCTTGTGGCCCGCGCGGTGGCCGTAGTTGCCGCCCTCGGTCACGGTGTCGGTGTTCCAGGCCGCGGCTTCCGCGTCGATCTCGTAGGCCACCTTGCGGGGGGTCACCGAGTAGCGGACGTCGTCGAAGATGAAGAATTCGGCTTCCGGCCCGAAGTAGGCCGCGTCACCGATGCCCGACGACTTGAGGTATGCTTCCGCCTTGATCGCGATCTGGCGCGGGCAGCGGGCATAGGCCTCGTTGGTGTCCGGCTCGACCACGTTGCAATGCACGCACATGGTCTTTTCGGCGTAGAACGGGTCGATGTAGACCGACGCCGCATCCGGGATGAGTTTCATGTCGGACTGGTCGATCGACTTCCAGCCCGCGATCGACGAGCCGTCGAACATGAAGCCTTCCTCGAAGAAATCCTCGTCCACGAGGTCAGCGACCAGCGTCACGTGCTGGAGCTTGCCCTTGGGGTCGGTAAAGCGGATGTCGACGTATTCGACTTCCTCGTCCTTCATCAGTTTCAGAGCATTCTTCACTGCGCTCATCATGCTGCCTTTCGGTTGGGTTTCAGTTAGGGCGTTGAAGCCCGGTTTCAGGCCAAGCCCAGGAATTTTCGACGAAAGTTCCTAGGCTTGAGATCAGACTGCATCGTCGCCGGTCTCGCCGGTGCGGATGCGGATGGCTTGTTCCACGGGGGTGACGAAGATCTTGCCGTCGCCGATCTTGTCGGTGCGCGCGGCCGCGATGATCGCTTGGACGGCGGTGTCGACCATATCGTCTGTCAGGACGACCTCGATCTTCACCTTGGGCAGGAAGTCGACGACATATTCGGCGCCGCGGTAAAGCTCCGTGTGGCCCTTCTGCCGCCCGAAGCCCTTGACCTCGGTCACCGAAAGACCCTGGATGCCCGCCTCCTGAAGCGCCTCTTTCACCTCGTCAAGCTTGAACGGCTTGATAATCGCTTCGACTTTCTTCATTGGGCCGACTCCCCCCGGTTCCGTCTTTGCCCCTCTGACCACTTCCCCTTTCGGGGGGCAATGTGACAGGGTTTCGCTGCGGGCCTTGGTCGGGGGATTCCTCGGGTGCTGCCTATATTTTGTGCAATGCGCCTGCGATGTGGGCGGTTTGAAAACTGTGGTGAGCAAGAAATGACCGAACTCCTGACCGCCGCGCAGATGCGGGCCATCGAACAGGCGGCGATAGCCAGCGGAGAAGTCACGGGCCTGGAGCTGATGGAACGCGCCGGGCGGGGCGTGGTCGAGGCGATCTTCGAGGAATGGCCGGAGTTGAAGGCGACCTCGCACCGGGCGGTGGTCCTGTGCGGGCCGGGCAACAACGGCGGCGACGGGTTCGTCGTGGCGCGGCTGTTGAAAGAGTGGGGCTGGGAAGTGGAGGTCTTCCTCTACGGCGACCCGGAGCGCCTGCCGCCGGACGCGCGGGTGAATTATGAGCGGTGGGTGGGGATGGGGGAGGTGAGGGACATCGGAACGCAACAATGGGACGAACGACCCTTTCCGATACCTTGTGATATTGTGGTAGATGCGCTGTTCGGTACTGGTTTGACGCGTCCTGTAGATCTTCCAGTCGTGGCTCTTCTAGACGCGCGTTACCCATGGGCAGAGCATCGCACCGTTTCTGTAGACGTGCCGTCGGGCCTGTGTGCCGACAGCGGACGCGAGATTGGTGAAAACGTGGTCGCAGCAGACCTCACCGTCACGTTTCATTGGCCGAGGGTGGGACACGTTCTGGGTTCGGGGCCGTCGTGGTGTTTCAAGGTTGTGACCAAGCCTCTTTGGTCCAAGCAAGCTTTTGGCGGCGTCAATGTGACTGCGAGCGGTGTTCCTCCTTCCGAAGAACACTTTGTCCACTTCGCCGACCAGATCGACGCTCTTTGGCCGAGAGCGGAGCTTATCGACCGGTCCTATCCGGGGCAGTTGCGCATGGCGGGCAAAGAAACCTCGCACCACAAATACTCCCACGGTCACGCCCTCATCCTCTCCGGCCCCTTCGGTCGCGGCGGGGCGGCGCGGTTGGCGGCGCGGGGGGCGCTGCGGATCGGGGCGGGGGTGGTGACGGTGGGGTGTCCTCCCGATGCCATCCCCGAATACGCCGCGCGGCTGGATGCGGTGATGCTGCGAGGGGTGGCGGATGGGCTGGCGCTGGAGGAGGCGCTGGGGGACGCGCGGATCAACGCGCTGTGCGTGGGGCCGGGGTTGGGGCTCGATGCGCGGGGGCGGGAGGTGGTTGGGGTGGCGTTGGGGAGTCGGGGTGAACCCCGACCTACGGGTGCCGATGTAGGCCGGGCTTCAGACCGGCACTCCCCCCGCAACCTCGTCCTCGACGCCGACGCCCTCACGATCCTCTCGCAAAACCCCGACCTCTTCGCCGTCCTGCACGAGGGATGCGTCCTGACCCCCCATGCCGGAGAGTTCGCCCGCCTCTTCCCCGACATCGCCGAGAAACTCGCGGCGCCCGCCACCAAGGGCCCCGCCTATTCCAAGGTCGACGCCACCCGCGAGGCCGCCAAGCGCGCGGGCTGCGTGGTCCTTTACAAGGGGCCGGATACGGTGATCGCCGACCCCTCGGGGCGCTGTGCCATCAACTCCGCCCACTACGACCGGGCCGCGCCGTGGCTGGCGACGGCGGGGTCGGGGGATGTGCTGGCGGGGTTCATCACAGGGCTGATGGCGCGGGGGTTTTCGCCTTTCGATGCGGCCTGCACGGGGGCTTGGCTGCATGTGGAATGCGCGCGGGAGTTCGGGCCGGGGCTGATTGCCGAGGATCTGCCGGAGATGCTGCCTGCGGTGTTTCGGCGTTTGGGGGTGTGAGGGGGCGATTTTTGACGCAAAAATCGCGGCGGAATTTGACGCAAAT
>JBJTSJ010000074.1:0-4348 GCA_046076605.1 Tabrizicola sp. | reverse complement strand
GTAGAATTCGGCCACAAAGCCGTGTCCGCGGGCCGGATAGATCTTTTCATGCAGCGTGCCGGTCATGCCCAGAAGCGGCACCTTGAACACGTCCGCCGCATCGCAGACAGCCTGGGCGATGTCTTCCTGCCGCGCCGCCATGCCGTAAAGGCTGCCGTGCGGCTTGATGTGGTTCAACTCCATCCCCTCGGCCCTGAGAAAGCCCGTCAGCGCGCCGACTTGGTAGATGATGCAGTTGGCCATCTCTTCGCGGCCCACCTTCATCTCGCGCCGGCCAAAGCCCTGCAGGTCGGGCAGGCTGGGATGGGCACCCACCTTGACCCCGTGCTTCTTGGCCAGCCGCACGGTGGCGCGCATGTGGTCGAAGTCGCTGGCGTGAAAGCCGCAGGCTACGTTGGCGATGTGGATGAAGGGCATCAGCCCGGCGTCATCCCCCATCTTCCACAAGCCAAAGCTTTCGCCCATGTCACAGTTGACCGTGACAGGCATCGCATCCCCCTGCGTCGATTTCTTGATTGTGTCCGATGCTGGACCGACTCGGCCCGCATTGGCAAATACGAAATTCTGCAAGACGATATCGAAAAATACGATAAGATTGCCCGATGCCACTGACCCTGAAACAGCTTCGCTACTTCGTTGCCGCAGCCGAGACCGGCCAGATCAGCCATGCGGCGATGGAGATGAATATCTCGCAATCCGCCGTGACCGCAGGGATCCAGGGGCTGGAAGCGGATCTTGGCGTCAAGTTGCTGTCGCGCGGGGCGCAGGGCGTGGCGGTGACGCCCGAGGGTGCCCGGTTTCTGGCCCGGGCGCGCGGCATCATGGCCGCGGTCGAGGATGCAACCCGCAGCCCCCTGGGCGAGGAGACGCGCATCACGGGCCGGTTGCGGGTCGGGCTGACCTACACGGTCGCGGGCTATTTCATGGCCCGGCACTATGCCGCCTTCCGCCGCAGCTATCCCGGCATCACGCTGGAACTGTCCGAACAGCCCCGCGCAGCGATCGAGACGGCGCTGGCCACCGGGGGGCTGGACCTTGCGGTTCTCTTGACCTCGAACCTGGCCAACTACGACGATCTGGATGCCGAGACGCTGTTCCGGTCGCGCCGGAGGCTATGGCTGCCGTCGGACCATCCGCTGCTGGCCCAGCCGCAGGTCAGCCTGCAGGACGTGGTGCGCGAGCCCTACGTCATGCTGACGGTGGACGAGGCCAGCCGCACCGCCGGGCGGTACTGGGATCATTACGGGCTGAACCCGCAGATCGTCTTTTCCACCTCGTCGGTCGAGGCGGTGCGGTCGATGGTGGCGGCGGGCATGGGGGTGACGATCCTGTCGGACATGGTCTACCGGCCCTGGTCGCTGGAGGGTCAGCGGATCGAACAGCGGGTGACGGTCGAGCCGGTACCCTCGATGGACGTGGGACTGACATGGGCGCGTCACCGCCCGCTTTCGGGCCCGGCGCAGGTCTTCCGCGCCTTCCTGTCGCTGACGCTGGGGTCGGGTGGTTGACGGGCATGGCCGCGAGGGGCGGTCGGGGCGCGGGACACCCTGTGCTGCCGATCAGAGGCTTTCCCCGCCATCGATGACCAGCGCGTGGCCGGTCATGAAGGCGGACTGGTCCGAGGCGAGGTAGACGATGCTGGCGGCGATCTCGTCGACCGAGGCCCAGCGGCCCATCGGGATCGATTGCGCGACGTAGGATTCAAGCGATTTCCGCCCGCCCATCTGCCGTTCGAACCCGTGATTGAAGGGCGTGTCGACAAAGCCGGGGCAGAGGGCGTTGCAGCGGATGTTGTCGGCGGCGTAGTCTGCGGCGATCTGACGGGTCATGGCGATGACGGCGTGTTTCGTGGTGCAGTAGGCGATCATGCCGCGGTCGTACTGCACGCCCGAGTTCGACGCGGTGATGATGATGGACCCCCGCCGGTGCTGTTGCATATGCGGCATCGCAGCCCGGACTGCCACGAAGTGTGCCCGCACGTTCAGCTGCCACGAGGCGTCCATCCCTTCGACCCCGACTTCGGTCAGCCGTCCGGGCACCTGGATACCGGCGTGGGAGTGCAGGATGTCGAACCGCCCGCGTGCCGCGACGTGGTTGATGGCGTCAATCACCGCCTGGTCGTCGGCGGCGTCGAGCGTCATCGCCTCGGCCTGACCCCCGCTGGACAGGATTTCGTCGGCCACGGCCCTTGCCTTTGACCCGTCGAGGTCGGTGACCGTGACCATCGCACCTTCGCGGGCAAGGGCCAGCGCTCCGGCGCGTCCGATGCCCGACCCGGCCCCGGTCAGGAAGGCGACGCGACCTTGCAAGAGCATCAGGTCGCCCCCCGCCGTGGGCCGCGCCGCAGGATCAGCTGGGCGGCGACAAGGAGGATAAGCGACACGACCAGGACCATGGTGCCGATGGCATTGATTTCCGGGGTCACGCCGCGGCGGATCGAGGAGAAGACGTAGATCGGCAAGGTGGTCTCAGACCCCGCGACGAAGAAGGCGATGATGAAGTCGTCAAAGCTGAAAGTGAAGGACAAAAGGAACCCCGCGAGGATACCGGGGAAGATCAAGGGCAGAGTGACTTGCCGGAAGGTGGCCAGCGGGGCCGCGTAAAGGTCGGCCGAGGCCTCCATCAGGCTGCGGTCCATCCCGGCAAGCCGCGCGCGCAGGATGATGATGACCAGCGCCATCGAGAAGAGCGCGTGTGCGGCAATGAGCGAGCCGTAGCCCATCGCCAGTTGCGGGGCCTGACCCTCCGGGAAAAGTGTTGCCAGGAACGGGTTGATCCAGCCGAACAGGGTGACGAGGGCGATCAAGGTGGCGATGCCGATGACGATGCCGGGCACCATCACGGCGACGTAGATCAGCGCATCGGCAATGGCACGGACCCGGCCCTTCATCCCCTGCAGGGCAAGTGCGGCCATCGTGCCGAAGACCGATGCGATCAGTGCCGAGGCAAAGGCCACGATGAAACTGGTCCAGAGCGCCTCCATCACGAAGGGATTGGACAGCGCCTTGCCGTACCACTGCAGGGAAAAGCCGGTGAACTGGCTGGCGTGGCGACCGGCGTTGAAGCTGAAGACCGCGATGACGGCGATGGGCAGGTAGAGGAAGGCGAAGACGGCGGCGGCGTAAAGGCGCATCATCGGTCCCCTACATCAGCGCCACGTCATCGCGCTGCCCGCCGATGCGGCGCATCAGCCACATGTAAAGCGACACGGTGACCAGCATGATGATGACAAGGCTGACCGCGACTGCCGAGCCGAAGGCCCAGTTGCGCGATTGCAGGAAGAGATCGACGAGCGCGTTGCCGATGAAGAACACCTTGCCGCCGCCCAGCATGGCGGGGATCAGGAATTCGCCCATAAGCAGGATGAAGACCAACATGCAGCCGGTGGCGACACCCGGAAGCGACAGGGGCAGGGTCACTTGCAGGAAGCTCCGCAGCGGTGGGGCGCCAAGGTCGGCGGAGGCCTCGAGGAGGCGTTTGTCGAGCCGTTCCAGGCTGACGTAGATCGGCAGCACCATCAGCGGCAGGTAGCCGTAGACGATGCCGGTCAGGACGGCGAAGGGGGTGTTGATCAGCCGGACCGGGCCAAGCCCCAGCCAGTCGATCAGCGCAGGGATTCCCTGGCCGCCCAGGAGGAAGATCCAGGCGTAGCTGCGGATCAGGATCGAGGTCCAGAACGGAACGATGACCAGGATCAAGAGCGTCGTGCGCCATTTGGGGCTGGCCTGCACGGCCAGGAAATAGGCCAAAGGATAAGCGATGATCAGGGCGAGTGCGGTACCGAGGGGCGCAAGGATCAGCGTGTTGAGGAATGCCGCGCCCCGGGCGGGCAGGTTCAGGTATTGCTCGAAGGTGAAGGCGGGGACGAAGCCGCCCGCCGCCTCACGTTCGCCGAAACTTGCCACCAGGACGAAACACAGCGGCAGCACCAGCATGACGGCAAACCACACCCCGGCTGGGGCGAGGAGCAGTCCTGTTGTGAGCCGCCGCTGCATCTGGGTCAGGCCGACTTGAAGCGGGCCATCAGCTCGGCCCGGTTCGGATCGGTCAGCGTGGCGGCGGCGCCGAATTCAAGCGCGTTCAGCAGGTCAGCCGCCGGATAGAGGATCGGGTCGGCAAGAACCTCGGGCGGCAAAAGGGCATTCACCCGGGTGTCGGCGACGGGATAGCCGTGGAACAGGGCCTCTTTCGCGTTCACCTCGGGCGTCAGGAGGTAGTTGATCAGTGCATAGGCGGCGTCCCGGTGCGGCGCGCCTTTCGGGACGGCATAGAAGTCCGACCAGATCTCGCCGCCCTCCTTGCCAAGGACATAGGCGATCTCGGGCATGTCGCGGTTCAGCTGCTTGCC
>JBJTSJ010000073.1:0-10980 GCA_046076605.1 Tabrizicola sp. | reverse complement strand
CGGGCGAGGATGGCAGCTTCTTTCCCCCGCAGAACGCGGTTCGCCACCGCAACCTGCTCGCGGCCTACGGCCCAGCATCTGCCGATCGGAACACGGGCGGCGGGTGAGAGGAGGGGGGCGGAGCAGGGCATCTTTATAACGGAGACCTGCCATGCCACGCTTCTACGCCGGGATCGGTGCGCGCGCGACGCCGCCCGAAGTGCTCAGCCTGATGACCCGCGCTGCCTTCGCGCTCCTCAAACGCGGCTATATCCTGCGCTCGGGCCACGCGATCGGCGCGGATACTGCATTCGAACACGGGGCAGGGGAGGCCGCGCAGATCTTCCTGCCGGTAGCAGGCTGGCGCGGCTCGGCAAGCGCCTTCCACCCAGGCACGATCGGGACGGAGGTCTGGGGCAGAGCGCGGACCATCGCTGCTGCCCATCACCCGGCCTTCGCCGGTCTCTCGCCCTTCGTCCAGGACCTCCACACGCGAAACGTCTTCCAGGTGCTCGGGCCAAAGCTCGATAGCCCGGCGGAATTCGTGCTGTGCTGGACCGCCTATGGCGAAGCCTCGGGCGGCACCGGCCAGGCGCTGCGGATTGCCGCTTCGCATGGCGTACCGATCTTCAATCTCCAGCGAGCCCGCGAGCGCGCCCACGTCGAGCGCCATCTCGTCCTCTGAACCTTTCAAAAGCCCGTGTTCCGCCGTTCTTTTGAGGTGCCTCGAGGGAGCGCGGCGGTGCGCGGCCAACACGGGAGCCGCCCATCATGTCCTCGATCACCCTTTCGCTGCAAATCGCCTGCACCCGTGAGGAAGCCGCCCGCTTCGCCGCGGTCGAGCTGTTCCTCGCCGAATTGGAGTGCGATCCCGCGGCCCAGCCTCCGGCCGACCTCGACGCCGTGTTCGGCGCCAAAGCGCGCGACGCGATCCTGGGCCTGGCCGGTCATCCCGAACCACTCGGGATCACCTGCCAGTTCGATCCTGTCGCCGGCGTGCTGACGCTCAGCGCCATCGAGGGCCGCCCGAACCTCGCCGCGCTCCCGGTGCTGCTGCTCTGGCTCTATCCCGACAAGCTGCCGATCGCCTATTCGGTCCATGTGACCGAGCGGCCCGAGCTTGCGGTCTGGACCGTCGTCGGCATGAACCGGATCGAGATCACCCAGCACGCCGATGAGGTGGCCGCGCGGATCGAAGCGCCGCGCGCGCTCCCCGGCGCAGCGCGGCGGCTCGACTTTCTGCCGACCAAGTCCCTCCCGCCGCGCGGCGACTGAGCGCGCGTCAGGCCGCCGCCTGAGCGGCACCCTGCCAGCTGCGCCGCGGTCCACTGACGCGGGCCGGGAGCGGCTCGCCTTCCTTCCACAGCAGATGCGCGACGCCGTGCCCGGCGAGAAGCGCTTCGAGTGGTTCGGCCAGCTCGTTGTCGCGGTCGTGGATGTGGATCGCGCTCGCCTCCTCGCCAGTGTCCTTCAGCACCAGGCTGGCGATCGGGGTGTCGCTATCGAGATTGACGCGCAGGCCCTTCACGAAGCGGCGCTTCTCGGCGACCGCCTTGGCGATCAGGTAGCGCTCGTCGCTGGTCTCGTAAGGCAGCCATTCTGGCGTGACCGGCATCAGCGCGACCTCGATAAGGTCGAACGTGCCTTCGCGCCGCCGCGCGAACGATCCCGCCATGACCAGGTGGCCTCCTGAACCATTGGGCCCGTCCTGCGCCTGCCACAGCGCGAGTTCACCCGCGAACCGCTTGTGGAAGCGGCGGGCCATGTCGGGGTCCATCACGAAGGGCATGTCGCTGACGTGGCGCAGGACGATCTTCTCTGCGCCGTGGGCGCTGACGAGCTCCTTGATCTCGCCCACCACCACCATCATCTCGTCGCGCGAGCGGTAGACCCGGGCGAGTGCCGCCCGGCGGCGCGCGCGGATGTCTTCCTTTTCCTCGAGCCTGAAGTTTTCCGGCACGAACAGCACATGGGGTAGCGCCTCCTGCTTGGCCCGGCAGCTCGCCGCTGCTTCCAGCAGCGCGCGGCGCACCACGAACAAGAGCCGCTTGCCCGCCATCTTGGGATGCCAGTGGGTCAGCTCCGCCCGGTCCCACAGCACGTGAAGCAGCCCGCGCATCGAGAGCTTCTGGCCCGATGACTTCACCGTTGGCTTGTCGTTGGTCAGCGCCGCGGGTGCGAGCCGGGCGGCCCCGCGCGAGAGCGGGAAGCCGAGCTTGAGGCTGGTCTCGCCGCTGGCTTCATCGTCGATCACCGCGCTCCCGCGCACCTGGCCCATGCCGGTCAGGTAATCGGGCGCCTCGTAATGATCGCAGCTTGTCGCGTGGCGCGCACCCGAGCCGGGCCAGCGCGCGAGCACGTAGCGGTTCTGGCGGTGCATGATGTAGAGCGGAAGCTCGGTTCCCTTGCGGCATTCGCAGAGGACCTGGCTTTTTTGCGCGTAGGCGCTGGCGAGCAGTTGCTGAAGTTCATCGCCTTCGGCCACACTGCGGCCGAGCACACGGTATCGCTGGATCATTGGGGTTCTCCAATTTCTCGCGATCGACGCTGCCCGTTCGACCTCTCGCGCATCTCCTTCGGGTTTGACGCGGCCCCGGACGGGCACGCTGGGTTCAGTCTATGCTTACTGTTTGCTTGCGGCAAGTTTGCTCGCAATGGGCCAGAGCGTGTCCGGCCGAGACGGTGCGCATAACGCCGCTAGGCCGCTTGGCTTATGGGGACCAGGGTGGCATCACGGGGTATGCTGGATTGCGACCGAGACGTGAGACTGAAGATTTACACGCCCCCTAAAAGCGAAAAGCCCCGGTGAAACCCACTGAGGCTATGACGCCGACCGGGAGCCCCCTGTCCACTTGCGCTCTGTGTATGCGCACGGACCGCTTCGAGGCAACGGTCTCGTGACCGATGACCTCTTCTCCCCGCGCGGTCTTGCCGGGCGCTCGCTCGCTCGGGCGGATCTGGCACCGCTTTGTGCGGGTGAACCGCAGGTCGTGATCGACTGCGATCTCGAGGAAGCCGATCTCTCCGGGCTCGATCTCACCCGCTGGCGCTTCGAACGCTGCAACCTGCGGCGCAGCGACTTTTCCGGGGCGAAGCTGGAGGGCACGGTCTGGCAGGGTTGCCGGGGCCCGTTCGCCAATTTCTCGGGCGCAAACCTCAGCGAAGCCGAGTTCCTCGGCGGCGACTACAACAATTGCTCGATGCGCCGCGCGACGCTGACCTCGACGCGGTTTGTCGGCTGCAAGCTCACCGGAGCCGATTTCATCGAAGCGCGCGCCATGCACATCCACTTCGAAGAAGTGCTGCTGGTCTCAGCCAAACTGCCCGGGTTCTCGTTCCGCAAGGACACCCTGCGCCGGGTCGACATGTCGGGTGCCGACGTGCGCAAGAGCGATTTCCGGATGACCCTATTCGAGGACAGTTCCTTGCGCGAGGCGATGGTCGCGGGCTCGCGCTTCGAGGGTTCGGACCTGCGCGGCGCCGACCTTGGCGGGCTGCGCCTGGTCGATGCCGGGCTGTTCCGCGGCGCGACGATCTCGCGCGAACAGGCCGGGCAGCTGTTCGGCGAACTGGGGCTCAACGTCCGCTAGTAGCGGGCAGGGGAGTGCGCCTGCTCAGGCCGAGCCTTGGCTGTGCTGTTCCAGGTTCTCGGCAACGCCTTCGGCAAGGCCAAGACACAGTGCTGCTTCCTCGCGGGTGAGGGTGATCTCCTCGGCACCGAGTGCGCCAAGCTTGGTGCGCAGGACCTGCGCCACCGCGCGGGCGACCTGCAGGGCATCTGGAAATTGCGGTCGATCATCCATGGGCGGCGATCCTTCCCTTTGGATAGTCCTGCCTGCGGCAGCGGGTCCGGACTGTCTGGATTGACGGTGGTACATACCCGGTTTGTGCAGAATTGGCGAGGTGGTGAAGGTGAGGGGCCCCCACACGTCCGCGCCCCGCGCGGCCATGGGGGCAACCCGCTCTACTCGCTAAGGGCGGGCGTCGACGCTGACGCGCCGCCGTCCGCCCAAGCTCGCCGGCATGGATGCCGGCCCTGCGGGTGACGATCGGGGCCAGGGCGAGGGCGGGGAGGGCGGCGCGATTGGCGAAGCGCCGTGATGCCGCTACGTTGTTGCCCATGCCTGTCTTTCTTGCTGCCGCAGCGCTCTGCATGTCCCTATCCGTCCATGACGGCGACACTATCCGGTGTGGCCGCGAGCGCGTGCGCATCGCCAATATCGATGCGCCGGAACTTCGGGACAGTCCCAAGTGCCAAGACCGGCGGCAGTCTTATGCGTGGTGTGATTTTGCAGCCGGGGAAGCCTCGCGCGTGGCGCTTGTCCGCCTGCTGTCACGCGGGAGGGGCATGATCGAGCGGCTTGGCACCGACCCTTATGGGCGGACGCTCGCCACCGTTTCGGTCAACAGGGTGGACGCCGGCGACTACCTGATCGCCCAAGGCCTCGCGAAGCCATGGCGCTGAACGGCCCCTCGTAAGGCCGGAGCCTGACCATTCGAGGCGATGCCCATGCTTGTTCTGCGACACGGAACCCGGCCGGAGCGGGCACAGGCGAAATCCGCGGGATCGGGTAGGCTGTTCTGACCGCGGCAATGGACAGTTTTGACAGGCGGTGAGGGATAGCACCAAGTGGCGCGCGGTCTGCGTTGTGGAGCGGGCGCAGCTAGAGAACGGCCAGGGCTGACAGGTCTTGGGCCCATTGACCCGCATGGCTTGAATTGACGAAACCGCCCTTCGTTTGCCGATGAACCCTGCGGCGCCAGTCCCTGGCCGCAACCCAAAAGCAGCGGACCGTGAAGCCCTTCGGGCTTGCCGCACCACTCCTCGCTTTTGGGTGTCCCTCGCATGCTGCTCGGTGCGGGCCCGGGCCTATAGGCGCCGCCTGTCCAGTTCATCGGCGGGCGGTTCCGCCGAATTCAAACCACGGAGTATCCCATGAAGAACCTCGTCATCCTCATCGGCCGCATCGCTGCCGCCCCCGAAACCCGCCACGCCGGCGAGACCGCGATCACCAGCTTCACCCTCGTCACCGACCGCCCCAAGCTGGTCGATGGCAAGACGGTCAAGAACGAGGCCGGCTACACCGAGACCCTCGCCGAATTCCACCGCGTCACTGCCTTCAACGGCCTCGGCACCTCGGTCGCCAAGCACAAGGCGAAGGGCGATCTGGTCGAGGTCCAGGGCCGGCTGCACTACTCGAAATGGACCGACCGCGAGGGCATCGAACGCTATGCGGTCGAGATCGTCGCCGAGGAAGTCCTCTTCCTCTGATGCGGGTCACGGGAGGCGGCAGCGCCGCCTCCCTTTCGGGGGCGCTCTGAGGAGCCCCCGATCACTCACAAGCACGGGAGCCTCGCGATGGCGATCAGCATCACCCCTGACACCCCGGTCTGGGATACGCCGAGCGGCATGGGCGGAACATTTACAGTCGTACTCATCGAGAACGACCCGGCCGATGAAACTGTCCTTGCCCGGGTCTGTTACGGCCGCCTCGATGAGGCCGGCCGCTATCATCCCTGGCGCGAATGGGATGGCTATACGTTTCGGGTAAAGCGCAGCGTGCTCGCCAACCCGCGCCGTCTCGGTGATCCGACCCCGCGCTGGCGGGGATCACCGTGAAGGTTGAAGAAAAATCAATCAAACGCGCCCTTTTCGCACTTGCAGCATAAACGGGAGCGACCCATATGGAGGGTGCCTTTCGAGCATCCTCTCCCATAACTTTCCAAGGGGCCGGCTCACGCTGGCCCCATTTTTTTGCGCAGATCATTCCCGGGCCGACCCCGGCAGCACTGGAATTGTGATGCGGCGGCCCATAGGGTCGCCCGTCGCCAATTCGAGAAAGCCTGATCACCATGGCCGATGAAATGCTCCTGGACCACGTCGCCGATATCGTCTCGGCCCATGTCAGCAACAATTCGGTTTCGGCAAATGACCTGCCGGGCCTGATCCAGTCGGTCTATGCTTCGCTCGCCGCGCTTGGGCAGGCGCCCGAGCCGATAGCGGAAAAGCTCAACCCCGCCGTCTCGGTGCGCGCATCGGTCAAGCCTGATGCGATCGCCTGCCTCGAATGCGGTGCGAAGTTCAAGATGCTGAAGCGCCACCTTGGCACCGACCACGGCATGACCCCGGCCGAATACCGCGCGCGCTGGAACCTGGCGGCAGACTATCCGATGGTCGCGCCGGACTATGCCGCGACGCGGGCCGCGCTTGCCAGGAAGATCGGGCTTGGCCGCAAGCCGGGCCAGAGCCCGAAAGCCCAAGCCCCGGCGCAGCCAATGGCCGCAGCGGCCCCGGCCAAGCGCAAGAAGCTCGGGGTCGCTTTCGGCTGATTGGCCCATGTCCTGCCGCCAGTGACACTTTGCCCTTGGGGCAGAGTGTCATCGCCGACATCTGGATGGGCAGCAGCATTGGCTGCTTGATCCCGGGCTGCATGGCCCAACCTGCAATCGGGCAGGAGATGGCAGGTCCGAGCCTGCCGAGGCGGTGCCGGGCGAAGTGTCACGGGCGACAATCGACAATGGCGGGCACGAAGGGGGATTCACAGGATTCACCTTTTGTGCTCAATACTGATCCATGGAGCGACAGACACAGATCACTGGTGTTGGCGGCATCTATGCGGTCCTGGCCGAGGTCTCGAGCCGGCCGCGCTATGCTTTCCTGGTTCTCCAGCTCGTCGCCGAAGCTGCTGACGGGCGAGGGCAGGCCGGTCCCTTCGTTTGCTGGGATGGAAAGCCCGCGCTCCTGCGCGATTGGCTCTGCACCCAGCTCCTGCCGATGAGCGAACAGAACGGCCGCCGCGCGGCGCTGCGCGCGCGCGTTGCGGCGTCACTTGATAACGAACTCACCGGCGATGAAGCGCGTGACGCCGCGCGGATCGACCTCGCGGTCGAAGAACAGGTCTTGGCCGTTGGCCGCGCGAATGTCAGCCGCGCGATCTCGGATCTGGTGCGCGGTGGTCTGGTGACACGGCATTACGCCGGGTACGCGACCAACCACCGCAATCGCGGCGGTGGGCGTCACGCTGTCTATGTGGTGAACCCGGTTGTGCTCAGGTTGCTGCGGCGGCCGGCACCGATGCACGGCGCGGCCCCGTCACCCCGGACAAGCCAGGGCGAGCTCTTTGCGGCCTGACACCAACTTGACATTTTGACCACTTGCCGCATATATGGTCCCGAATATCGGCATATGGTGAGGCAAATGGCAAGCGCGGCATTTCTGAATGAAGTCTCCGGCGACAAGGGTGTCTCGGTTGACCGCCTGTCGGCCGCGCTTCATATCACCAAATCAGAGCTGGCGCTCGCTGCAGGGCTGTCGCGTGATGCCGTCTCGAAGGCTGCCCGCAGCAACAGCATCGCAACCCAGTCGCGGCTTCGCGAAATGAGCGAGATCATTAACCGGGTGATCCCTTGGGCGGGCAGCGAACTCGCTGCCTATGCGTGGTACAGGTCGCAGCCGCTGCCGTCGTTCGGCGACGCCACCGCTGAAGAGCTGGTGCGCCAGGGCCTCGGCGAGCGCGTCCGCGCCTACCTCGGTCGGATTGCCGCCGGCGGCTTTGCCTGATCCCCCGGGTTTAGTCGTTGCCCCAGTTTCCTGACGCGACACTGCCGTTCAGCCGGTTCGACGGGCTGGTTTACCGCGCGCATCATCCGGCCTGGGCCTACGATCCGGAGTCCGGTGAAGGGGCGCGGATCCACGGTGGCCGCTTCAACCGCATCGGGATGGCGTGTTTCTATGCGGCGCTGAGCCTCGAAACTGCCTGGCTCGAAGCCCAGCAGGGCTTCGCCTTCAAGGCACAGCCGCTGACGATTTGCAGCTACCGCGCCGAGCTGGCCGACGTGCTTGATCTGACCGATCCTGACGTCCGCGAGGCGGCCGGGGTTACGCTCACGCAACTCGGGTGCGCGTGGGAACGGCTCGCTGGCGACCGCAAGCCGGTGCCGACCTGGGAACTCGCCGACCGGCTGATCGCTCGCGACTGCGCCGGAGTGATTGTGCCGAGCTTTGCGTCCCGCGCCACGGTCGATGATCGCAATCTCGTGCTGTGGTCGTGGAGCCGGAATCCGCCGCACCGGATCGAGGTGATCGACGATGAGCAGCGCTTGCCACGCGATCAGTCATCGTGGCAGGATGGCCCCCATTCCATCTAAACCATTGATATTATTTAATATAAGATATATTATCAATCTTGGATTTTCGCGCCGAGTAGAGATGTCACGGCTCAACGATTTGCGGTGCCATTTGCTTGGTCGAGCAGGTCCATGAACGTGCGCGCCGCATCGCGGTCGCCCTCGTCCTTGAAAGCGATGTCGAGGTCGGGTGCCGAACCCAGCATGTAGAGCAGCGACCACATCGCGAACTTGCGGCCTTTGTCGGTCTCCAGACCGAACTCGACCAGCATTCGCTCGACGCCGCTGGCCATCGCTGCGGGCGAAACCGCTCCGAGATCATCGGTCCCGAAGAAGCGCCGCATCTGGTCGTCAAATTCCATCCAAGGCGTCTCCTCAACTCACGTATCGCCTTGCCGACTTGCCTTGCGGGCTAGCTGGCTGCGTTGATCCGCGCCTCTACATCCGCAAGGCGGGTTACCAGCTCCTCGAAGGAGGGCGGCTCCTCCATGAACATTTCGGCCATTGCGGCATAGTCCGCCGCCAGTTCCTCGCGCATCGCTTCGGTCACCGACAGCCGCAGCGTGCTGAGCTGCGCCGTCCCATACGAGGCCTTGGCATCGGCAAAGAGCAGGCTCTTGTTCCTGACAACCTGCTCCAGCAGTTCGCGCTGGGCCAAAGCCCGCTCGGTTACCCCGGCAGCGTCGAGCATGAACACATCATAGTAGTGGCGCGAAAGACCTGGTCGCAATTTACCGCTGTGATGCAGCGCATGGAGGATCGTCGCCTTCTCCCAGTAGGTCCTTTCAAGCGCCAGCGTCGGTACCGTCGTTGATGCATCGGGCACTTCGCCTGGGAAGTCCTCGGCGACATAAGGCAGAATGTCCCGCTGCTCGAATGGTTCAGGATCGCCCCTCGCCCCGAATTCGAGCTTGATCCGCGGCTGCACATAGCCGGTATGGCCGCCATAATTGGCGCCATAGTCGAGGCCATATCCCGACGACGCTGGGTAGTTGAACAGGACGGTCTGCAGATCCCTGTCATCGGGATCGGCCTCGATGCTCCAGCCCTCGCGGGTGCCTAAGACCTCTTCGATTGCTTGCGCCAGCATCGGCAACAGGATCGTCGCAACCCATTCCTGCGCGGCAGCGCTGAGCGCTTTGCCGCGGCGTTCGCGTTCCTTGCCGCTGATGTCGCTCGCCATCGGTGAAGCGACCTCGCCGAGCAGCGGTGCAGCGCGATTGATGGTGAGATCGATGTCCTCGGAGAACCGCTTGATGATCCCGAATGCCTTGGAAAGCGAGGTCCCGCCCTTGAAGGTTAGAACCCCAGCCAGTTCGGGCACTTTCATCAGCCGGCGCAGGGTCCAGCAAACCCAGAAGTCCTTCTCGACGATGAGCGGTGTGAGATCGCGGCGCGCGGCTGCTTCGGCAAACAAGGCCCGCCGCTCATCGGCAGGCCGCCGGGCGAACTCATCCATGGTGCGCCGCCCGGATCTTCAACACGACATCGCCCATCCACCCCGGCATCTGCACGCGGCCCTTGAGCAGGGCCTGCACGTCCTTGTCATCGAGTCGCGCAGCAAGCTGTGAAATCGCGTCGGCATCGACTTTATCGCGACCCAGTCCAGCCAGGTACTGAACGACGCCGTTGGCAGCGTCCGAGGCATTGCCCAGGACCGGTGCGCGGCTGTGTTTCAGCGTGACGCTTCGGCCAGCGGCCTTGCGCACGCGGGTTCGCCCTGTTGTCGCATAGCTCGATCGGGCAGGCACTTGGGTCGACAGGCCAAGCTGATTGGCTGCTGCCGCTGCCGAGGGCGCGAGCCGGTCACCGCTTTGCGCCGAAACGGCCTGCGCGATCATCTCGGCATCGGGGGTCAGCGCGCCCAGCTTTTCGTGCAACTGCGGATAGTCGTAGAGGCCGCGCCCGATCCTGCGGATCTCGCCGACCTGCGAGAGGCGCGACAGCGCCATATCGACCGAGCCACGTGTGCCGAAGTCGATGAAGTGCTTGGGGGTGAATACCCACCCCCTCCCCTTCGCGCGAACGCGCTTCATGATCTTGTCGGCCATGGCGGACATGATTCGAGTGCTCCTTTCGTTAGAAACTAGCACACATATTTCTAACAAACCATACCATCGCGGAATCCTCCTCGAAGCCCATGATGATCATTATCATCGCCTGCCTGTCGATCATCAACGTCGGCGTTTCCGGCACCGGTGATGCTCAAGACCGGGGGGGTGGCCTAAATCACAGGCCCGAACATGCGGAGCGCCCCTGTGGGGATTGTCGCACTCGGTCCCGCGCGCCCTTGCGGGCTGCGCTCCTGCGGGTGCGAAGTTCCTCGCATTGGGCCGCCGGCACTCTCGCCTACGCCTCCGTCGCCGTCCCGCGCCCGTGCGATGCACCGGGCCACAGGCCGACTGACTGTCTCCGGCAAGGGGCCGTTTTGTGTTGGGCCGCGCCATGACAGGCGCAGCCAGGGCGCCCCGCTTCGGGTCTTAGAATTACCGCGTTCGGGAACATCAGGCGTGGCGCAGAGGAGCGGTGTTTTGCGGTTAACCCCGAACGCCCAAAAGGGGTTCGGGGGCAAAACCTTAATCTCTCTCTCATCTCGGTGGCTGAGCGAAATCAGCATCGCCATAGCATGACGCCTGGGAGATTGGCGGCCGTCAAGGATCGCGGGTGCCCCCCGATTTTGGCCTGCGGCGGCGAGGCGCCTTGCGAGCAAAAATCGGCTCCCCCCGCGCCCGCTGTGCGCTGCGGCAGCGCGCGCGCTGCCGTCCCTGACTGCCTGACTCCGGCGTCCCTCCGATGGGCATCTTTCATCAGCATGATGAGAGACAATTCCTTTTGGAGGTTATCATGACGGACCGTTTCTCGAACTTCGCCGAC
>JBJTSJ010000072.1:0-9929 GCA_046076605.1 Tabrizicola sp. | reverse complement strand
CCGATGCGGCCGAAGCCGTTGATGCCGACAGTCACCGTCATGAAGAAATTCCCCCTTGGATGCGTGGACAAGGTGGTAAACGGTCAGCCCGGGCGCGCAAGACGGAAAACGACGCATTTTCAGGATGTTAGCGCAATCTTCGCCTGTTTGCGCTAACCCTTTGCAGCGCTTTGCCGAATCCCGCGTTTCCCGCTACATCCATGGTTGAACTGGAAAGGGGCGAGGCGCATGAGCGGACTTCTGGCACTTCTCGACGACGTTGCGGCCATCGCCAAGGTGGCGGCCGCCTCGGTCGACGACATCGCGGCGGCCGCCGCCAAGGCCGGGACCAAGGCCGCGGGGGTGGTGATCGACGACGCCGCGGTGACGCCGAAATACGTCCACGGCTTTTCCGCTGACCGCGAGCTGCCGATCATCTGGCGCATCGCGCTGGGGTCGCTGAAGAACAAGCTGATCATCCTTCTCCCCGGCCTTCTGGCGCTTGACCACTTCGCGCCGTGGATCATCACCCCGCTTCTGATGTTGGGTGGAGCCTATCTTTGCTTCGAAGGCGCCGAGAAGCTGGTCCACATGTTCGCCCCGCATGCCGACCATGAGATCGAGGAAGACTTCGACACCAAGGACCCCGCGCATCTGGAAGAGGAAAAGGTCGCCGGTGCGATCAAGACCGATTTCATCCTGTCGGCCGAGATCATGACCATCGCGCTTGCCACCATTGAAAGCCCCAGCTTCTGGCTGCAGGCGGTGACATTGGCTGTCGTCGGCACGCTGATCACCGTCGCGGTCTACGGCGCGGTCGCGCTGATCGTGAAGATGGATGATGTGGGCCTGCACCTTGCCGCCCGGGGCCGCACTTCTGGGGGACGGGCGCTGGGACGCGGGCTCGTCATCGCCATGCCAAAGCTGATGACCTTCCTGTCCACCGTGGGCACCGCCGCCATGCTGTGGGTCGGGGGCAACATCGTGATCCACGGGCTGGAGGTCACCCATCTCTGGGCCTGGCCCTACGAGACGATCCACCACATCGCCGAGGCCGTTGCCCATGCGGTGCCTGCCGCAAAGGGCTTTGTCGAATGGCTGGTCACCGCCGCGCTGGATGGCGTTTTCGGTGTGATCCTGGGCTTGATCCTGATCCCCATCGCCACCCGCGTCATCGGCCCGCTTTGGGGCGCGCTTACCGGCAAGAAGGCCGTCGCGCACTAGCCCGAAGTCAGGGCGATCCGCTGCGCCAGCGCCGAGACGAGGTCAGTGCGCGTGACGATGCCGATGATGTGCGGCCCCTCGACCACTGCGACAGCCTCGGCCCCACCATCGGCCAGCAGCGGCAGGATTGCGCCTGCAGGAGTGTCCGGCGCGATGCGGGGCGTTCCGGTCTGCATGATTTCTCCCGCTTTCGGAGGCCGCCCGCGATGGCCGTCGATCCGGTGCGCCAACGCACGGATCAGGCTGCGGTGCTGGCGAAACGCATCGTCACGCGCGCGGCGGATCAAGTCGATCTGGAAGATCAGGCCCAGAAGCCGGTCTTCAGCAGCAACCACCGGCAAAGAGGTGAAGTCGCGCGTCCGGAAGAGGTCCGCGACTTGGGCAAGGGACGCATCCGGCCCCACGGTCACCAGGTCGCGCGACATGATGTCAGAGGCCGTGAACCTCTCCATCCGCCGCGCGGTGGCTGCCTGTTCGACGGCGCCGACCAACCGGGCTAGGTCCGCCACGCCGACGTTGGCCGACTGCCGGTAGTCCGCAAGAATCTGCGCCAGCTCTGCTGGGTCGAGCCCGACCCGCGCCTCAGGGGCTGGATCGGTCGTGCCATGCGGCCCCGGTTGTGCCGGTTGGCGGAACGGATAGGCCCGGCCCACGACCCGGTTCCAGGCGACACCGATCACCACCAGAAGCAGTGACCCGCCCGCCACCGTCGCAAGCGTCGCTGCCCAGCCCCCGCTTCCGCCAAGCGCCACTAGCAGCGCCACCGCGCCCCCGGGCGGATGCAGCGCGCGGGCGGCCAACATCGCGGCGAGCGCCAGCCCGACGGCCTGTGGCACCGACCAGTCGGACTGGGGCAGGGCGGTCAACACCCCCAGTGCCACCAATGCCGACAGGGTGTTGCCCACCACCACCGACCAGGGTTGCGCCAGGGGACTGTTCGGCACGGCATAGACCAGCACGGCCGAAGCGCCGAACGGTGCGATCAGCCAGCCGATCCCGAGGCCGCGAAGGACAAGGCCCGCCAGCAAAAGACCAACCGCCGCGCCAAGACCGGCTCGTGCAACGTCCACCGCCTTGGGCGCGCCCATCGCCGGGGCAAACCCGCGCCATCCTGCCATGCAATTGTTCCCCGTCCTGAACGCGACCCTGACGCGGGGCGCAAGAAAAGGAAAGCCCGTCAGGACGTGCCGGCCGTCCGCATCCGCCGCCGGTTCTGCCGCCGCCGGATGCGCGGCACCAGGAACAGCACAATCCCGGACAACCCGAAGACCACCATCGCCGCCGCCGTTATGTCGGCAATCCATGTCCCGAAGGTCGATGTCAGCCATCCCCGCACATGCAGCCGCTTGAAGATCCCCTCCCAATAGGTCTTCCGTTCCAGAACCGTTCCATCCGGGGCATAGGTCACGCGGGTGAAGTCGGTCTTCACCCAGTAGTGCCCGGTTTTCAGCGCGACGATCACTTCGGTGCCATCCGCCTCGAACATCGCCGCCTCGCGCCCGTGATAGGCGGTGTCTGGGCTCAGGTCCGGTGTCGTGTCCGGGAACAGGTGTTCAGCCAGGGCCCGCGCCGCGTCCACGGTCATCGGTTGCGCGCCAGGCCAGGCGTCGAACTGGGCCTCGTCATAACCCTCGCGCTCCAGCCAACCCGTGATCAGCCGTTCATGGTTCAGGAACAGGCCCGTCAATCCGATCACGATGACCCAGGGCAGGACGATGATCCCCAGCCAGCCGTGTATGGTCTTTAGAAGTCGCATCCCGGTCCTCCTGTCGGTCCGGACCTTAGCCAGCCGCGCGGTGGCGGTCAGCCAAAAAGGAAACGGCGGCCCTAAGCCGCCGCTTAACCGTCGTTTCTAAACTTCAGGCTCAGAGCAGCGCCTTTGCCTTTGCCACTGCCGCGTCGGCGGTGATGCCGAACTCGGCATAAAGCCGCTCCATCGGCGCACTGGCCCCGAAGGTCGACATGCCGACAAAGCCCGCCTTCGCCTCGCGCCCGCCCTGGCCCAGCAGCCAGCGGTCCCAGCCTTGCCGGACGCCCGCCTCGATGGCCACGCGCACCGGGCCGGGCGGCAGGACCTTGCGGCGATAGGTGTCGTCTTGAGCCGCAAACAGTTCCATCGACGGCATGGACACGACGCGGGTGCCGATCCCTTGCGCTTCAAGCTGGTCGCGGGCCTTGAGCGCGATCTCCACCTCGGACCCGGTCGCCATCAGGATGACCTGACGCTTGCCCGTGGCCTCCGCCAGCACATAGGCGCCCTTGGACACCATGTTGGTGTTGGTATGCGACCTGCGCACCGCCGGCAGGTTCTGGCGGCTGAGCGCGAGGACCGTGGGCCGGGTCTTCTCGGTCAGCGCGATTTCCCAGGCCTCGGCAACTTCTACAAGGTCCGCCGGGCGGATGACCAGGGTGTTCGGCGTGGCGCGGCTGATTGCCAGGTGCTCCACCGGCTGGTGCGTCGGGCCGTCTTCGCCGAGGCCGATCGAGTCATGGGTCATGACGTAGACCACCGGGATGCCCATCAGTGCAGAAAGCCGCATGGACGGACGCGCATAGTCGGTAAAACACATGAAGGTCCCGCCGTAAGGCCTTACGCCACCATGCAAAGCCATCCCGTTCATTGCCGCGGCCATCCCATGTTCGCGGATGCCGAAGTAGACATAACGGCCCTTGCGGTCTTCCGGAGTGAACACTCCCAGGTCTGCGGTCTTGGTGTTGTTCGACCCCGTCAGGTCGGCAGACCCGCCGATGGTTTCCGGCTGGACCGGGTTCACCGCCGCCAGCACCTTTTCGGATGAGGCGCGTGTGGCAAGCTTCGGCAAGTCCACGACCGCCTGCTTCTTCACCGCGCGGATCGCCGAGGCCAGCTTCGCCGGAGCCTCCAACGCGAAGATCCGGGCGAACTCGGCCTGCTTGGCGGGCGACAGGGCCGCAAGCCGCGCTTCCCACTCCGCCCGCGCCTTCCCGCCCCGCGTGCCAAGCGATTCCCACCATTTCTTCACGTCCGCCGGAACCTCGAACGGCCCGCCTTTCCAGCCATACCCGTCCTTCGCCGCCTGCAGCTGCGCCTTGTCGGTCAGAGCACCGTGGCCCTTGGACGTATCCTGCGCCGCATGGCCGATGGCGATATGGGTCTTGCAGGCGACCATGGCGGGGCGGGGCGAGGCTTTGGCCGCCGTCAGCGCCCGGTCGATGTCCGCCGGATCATGCCCGTCACACTCGAACACGTCCCATCCGCTCGCCGCAAAGCGTGCCTTCTGGTCGGTGACGTCGGCAATCGAAACTTTCCCGTCGATGGTGATGCCGTTGTTGTCCCACAGCACGATCAGCCGCGACAGTTGCTGCTTGCCCGCCAGACCGATGGCTTCCTGAGACACACCCTCCATCAGGCAACCATCGCCCGCGATGACCCAGGTGTAGTGGTCCTGGATCTTCGCCCCCCAACGCGCGCGCAGGTTCTCCTCGGCCATCGCAAAGCCCACGGCATTGGCGATCCCCTGGCCCAGGGGGCCCGTCGTCGTCTCGACCCCCGCGACATGGCCGTATTCGGGATGCCCTGCGGTGATCGCGCCCCATTGGCGGAAGGCCTTGATCTGGTC
Source organism: Tabrizicola sp. (assembly GCA_046076605.1). Lineage (GTDB taxonomy): Bacteria > Pseudomonadota > Alphaproteobacteria > Rhodobacterales > Rhodobacteraceae > Tabrizicola. Next base: position 5,127 of record JBJTSJ010000072.1, on the reverse strand, counting down.
CAACGTCATGTCCGCATAGCCGGTCAGGTACAGAAGGCTGTAGATCAGCATCGACCCATGTCCCGCCGACAGGATGAACCGGTCGCGGTCGGCCCAGCGGGGGGCCTTGGGGTCAAACTTCAGGTGCTTTTCGAACAGCACCGTCGCCACATCGGCCATCCCCATCGGCATCCCGGAATGGCCCGAGTTCGCCGCCGCCACCGCATCCAGTGCCAGGGCGCGGATCGCGGTTGCGCGCATCCAGTGGTCGGGGTTCTTGGTACGAAGGGTCTGGATGTCCAAGGCGGCATTCCTTTGGGCTGAACGGGACAACGGGGTCGCAAGCGTCCTAACCAGCGTGACCGGCAAGATCAAGCTTGCTGCCCAAGGCCTTGGGAAGAAAGGCCGGTCGCCTTTCGCGGGTTTCGCGCTAAGATCGCGACAAGGCGGTAACGAGCGATTCGGGACGGAATCGACCAGGGACAAGTGGGCGCGTGTGCCGCGCAACGGGGGGCAAGAGGTACGGGATGCAGGAAATCACCGAACTGGAAAAACGAATCGCCACCGCGCTGGAGCGGATCGGCAAAGGGTTGGACCGGCTGTCCCTTCAGCCCCGCCCCAGCATTCCTGTTCCGGGTACCCCGGTTGCCGATGCAACACTGCGGGCGCAGCTTGAAGAAGAGAAGTCCCTGACGGCCCAACTGCAGGCGCGTCTCCGTGCCGCCAAGGATCGCGAGGCGCGGGGCGATCTTCAGGAAAAGGTCGACCGGCTGACCCAGGAACTTGACGTCCAGGGGCTGGAACTCCAGCGCATGCGGCGGGTCAATGCCAGCTTGCGCGAACAGCTGGAAACCCTGCGCACCGCCCAGGCCAGCGGCGTGTCCGAGCCAGGCCAGATCAACAGGGCGATGCAGGCCGAACTTGACGCCCTGCGCGCTGCCCGCCTGACCGAAATCGCGGAACTGGACGAAATCCTTGCCGCCCTCGAACCCCATCTGACGGAGGCCCGCAATGCCTGATCTGGAAGTCACCATCGGCGGTCGTCCGTTCCAGGTCTCCTGCCAGCCTGGGGAAGAGCATTTCCTGCGCTCGGCCGCCGGGATGCTGGACGCCGAAGCCCAGCCGATCGTCGCCCAGCTTGGCCGCCTTCCCGAAGCGAAGATGCTGCTGATGGCGGGCCTGATGCTGGCCGACAAGACGGCAGCGGTCGAGGATGAGCTGCGCACCTTGCGCGCCCGTGTCGCCGAACTTGAGGCCCGCCCGGTCACCACCCGCGACGTGGCCGTGGTGCCGAAACAGGTGTCCGACACGCTCGCCGAACTCGCCGCACGGGCCGAGTCGATGGCCGCCAAGGTGGAAGAGCAACTGAAGGCATGAAAGCGCTTCTCTTCGTCCTTCTGCCTACTGCCGCCACCGCGCAGGAGTTCACCACCGCGACCTATACCTGCGACCGTGGGGTCGAGGTGCCAGCGACCTAGCTCAACGGCCCGGACCAAAGCCTTGCGGTGATCCATGTCGACGGGCGCCAGATCACTCTGGTGAACGAACCCGCCGCATCCGGCGCGCGCTATGGCTGGCCGTCGAACGGGTCGACCTACGTCTGGTGGACAAAGGGCGACGAGGCGATGCTGTACTGGAAGACGCCCGAAGGCGAAGCGCCGCTCCTGACCTGCAAGGCAGGGTGACATACCGGCAGTCTTGCGGTATGTTCTGCGGTATTCCTTATGCACGGGACCTCCGCCTTGCCCGCCACCCGCCGCGCCACTTCGATGACCCTCGACGCCGCCCTGCTGGACGAGGCCCGCGCATTGGGCGTGAACCTCTCCCGCGCGGCGGAGGAGGGGATTCTTGTCCAGGTCCGCGCCGAGCGTGCCCGACGATGGAAGGAAGACAACGCCGACGCCATCGCCGACTACAACAGGTGGATCGAGGAGAATGGCGTCCCGCTGTCGCAGTTCCGCAAGTTCTGATGGCTAAGCAGTTCGATCTCTACCGGACGGTCGACGGAAGCCTGGTCCTTGTCCTGCAATCCGATCTTCTGGAAGATCTGGCGACCCGCGCAGTGTGCCTTGCCATGCCGGAAAAAGGCGGGCCGCAAACATTGTCAGCCCTCTCGCCCGTTCTAAGCGCAGGCGACTTGCGCGTGCAGATCGCCCCGCATCTGGTGGCGACCCTGACTTTGGCCGAGCTCGGGTCGCACGTGGCGAACATTTCCCACGAGCGTGATCGTATCATCCGCTCGATGGACATGATGCTGACCGGGTCGTGAAATGCAAAAGGCCCGCCGAAGCGGGCCTCAGAAAGCAATGCGGCCAAGTTCACGCGTTCGCTTCACGGATCTTGTCCGCCGCCGCCTTGTCAAAGGCCACGCCCTTGGATTCCAGAAGCTGGTCCAGTTCGCCCGACAGGGTCATCTCGGTGACGATGTCGCAGCCGCCGACGAATTCACCCTTCACATACAGTTGCGGGATCGTCGGCCAGTCAGAGAAGTCCTTGATTCCCTGACGGATTTCCGGGTCGGCCAGCACGTTCACGTCCTGGAACTCCACCCCCATGAAATTCAAGACGCCCGCGACGCGGGACGAGAACCCGCACTGCGGCATCATCTTGGTGCCCTTCATGAACAGCACCACATCGTTCTTCTCGATCGTGTCCTTGATCGTGTCCTGCGCGCTCATCGCCCGTTCTTCCTTTTCCATTTGCGGAACTCCCACTTCCGGGTGACCCGCCAGTGTCTTGTCCCATATTTCAACAGCGGCCAGTTGCTTGCAACCGACAGGACCGCATACAGCACCAGGAACCCGACGATCCATGGCGCGGCCCATGGCGCCTTCTCGATCAACCAGGCCCCGAACCCCTGGGTCACGACCTAGCGCTGGTCGCGGCTTGCAAGATAGGCCGCCATACGCCGTTCGGCTTCCAGCGTTGCGGCGCGGCGCTTTTCGTAGTCCTCGTCCACCGGTTCGGCCTCGCCCTTCCTGCGCCGGTTGCGGTTCCGGACCATCGTCACGATCCCGACCAGCGGCAAAAGCGCCGAGATCACGCCGTAGCCTGCACCCGTAGCCATCGTCTTGCCTTTCGCTGTGCGTCGCTGCCAGATTTAAGTGTCTTCGACCCGTGACACAAGACGCGGGTCGGTGTGTCCGACCTGATCAGTCCGGCGCCTTCGTGGTCAGCGCCAGCGCATGAAGCGCCCCGTTCGGGCCGTCCATCTTGCCCTTCAGCGCCGCATAGACCGCGCGCTGCTGCTGGACGCGGTTCATGCCCTTGAACGACGCGTCCACCACCTCGGCCGCGAAATGCGCCCCGTCGTCGCCCTGCACGCTGATCTTCGCGTTCGGGAAGCTTTCCCGGATCAGGGCTTCGATGTCGCGGGCTTCGATGGCCATCGGACTAACTCCTTCGTCGTTCCCCTGAAACCTAGGCTCGTGCGGCAAGGGGTTCAAGAGCCTGCCATTCGGCCCGCAGCATCCCGTACAGCAGCAGGTCGACGACCCGACCCAATGCCGGGCGGTACCAGTGCTGGCGCTGTCGCCCTTCCAGCGTGAAACCCGCCCGGGCATAGGTCGCCTGCGCACGCGGGTTCTCGCCCGAGGCATCCAGCCAGACCCGTGCCGCCTGCAGCGTGCCGAAGCCGTAATCCAAAAGCGCGCGCAGGAAGATCTGCCCCTGTCCGCGCCCCGTCTCGGCCAGCGCCAGCCGCCGCAACTCCACCGCGCCCGAAGGCGTGCCGACCTGGCAGAACAAGGCATAGCCAGCAGGCCGCCCGTCGTGGACCCAGATCAACAGGCGGTCAGAGGGGCTGGCGAGGTATTCTGCCAGCGCGGCTTCATCCTCGTCGGTGATGAAGGGCGCATTCTCTGGCCGTCCCGCGATGGCCCGGATGACATGAAAATCCGCCGCCGTCGCCGGGCGCAGCATCAGACCCCGACCGTGGTCGCAAAGGCTGTGCGGTACAGCGTCGAAAGTTCCACCATCGGCGCGCTTTCGGTGCCGAAGGTCACCTTGTCCCCACCAAAGCGTCCGACCTGGGTCACCTTGACCCCACCCGCCGCCGCCATGAAGGCCGCGAGGTCCTCGGCCCGGATTGCCACGACATAGCGCGCCTGATCCTCGCCAAAGAGCTGCCCGATATCGCCTGATTTCAGCGCAAGGCCAATCCCCGCACCCTCGGCCATCCGGAACGCGGCCAGCGCCAGCCCGCCATCCCCCAGGTCCCGCGCCGCATGGATGCGCTTGCGGTTGGCCAGCAGCGCCTTCGCCGCCGAAACCTCGGCCGACAGTTCCACCGGAGGCGGCTCCCCTGCCTCGATCCCGAAGGCCTCGGCCAACAGCGCGCACTGCCCCAGATGCCCCCGCGTCTCGCCGATCACCACGACGATATCGCCATCCGCCGGGTGGCCCGCGATCAGGTCCTCGGTAGCCATGATCCCCACCGCACCGATGGTCGGCGTCGGCAGGATGCCCGATCCGTCCGTCTCGTTGTAAAGGCTCACGTTCCCCGACACGATGGGCATGTCCAAAGCCTTCACCGCCGCCCCGATCCCCTCCAAGGCACCAACGAACTGCCCCATGATCTCGGGCTTTTCCGGGTTGCCGAAGTTCAGGTTGTCCGTCGTCGCCAGCGGACGCGCGCCCACCGCCACCAGGTTCCGATACGCCTCGGCGACCGCCTGCTTGCCGCCCTCGAAAGGGTTCGCCTTCACATAGCGCGGCGTGACGTTCGACGTGAACGCCAGAAGCTTCCCCGTCCCGTGTACCCGCACCACGCCAGCCCCGACACCCGGCGGAACCACCGTATCGGCACCCACCTGGCTGTCGTACTGCTCATAGACCCAGCCCTTGTGGGCATAGGACGGAGACCCGATCAATGCGCGCAAAGCCGCAATCGGCGTGATCGCCGGAACCGCAGGCAAGGGCGCCGGGGCAGGGGAGGGCACCCAGGGCCGGTCATATTCCGGCGCAGACGACGACAGCTTCGACAGCGGAATATCCGCCTTCACCTCGTTGCCGTGCAGGATCAGGAAGCGGTCCTCGGGGATCGTCTCGCCGACGATGGCGAAGTCGAGGTCCCACTTCACGAAAATCGCCCGCGCCTCGGCCTCCATGTCGGGCTTCAGCACCATCAGCATCCGCTCCTGGGACTCG
>JBJTSJ010000071.1:0-5185 GCA_046076605.1 Tabrizicola sp. | reverse complement strand
ATCCCACGGGGGTCCGGGGGTGTGAAACCCCCGGCCGCCAGCCAGAGGCGCACCCCTTGCGGCCCCCAGGACCGAACCCCAGCCACGGGGCGCCCCCTCTCCCCTCGGGGGAGAGGGGCGGGGTGAGGGGGAAAAGCCGGTTAACACGAAGTAAACGCCCACGCCCATCCCCCTGATTCCAAAGCGGAATCAGAAAATGTCCACCGTGGACACTACCCCTCCCGCACCGCCACGTTCTGGTCGATCAGATACCGCTGCGACAGCGGGATCGCTGCTGCCCCCAGCGCCCGCGCGTCCGCCCCCACCGTTCCCTCCCGGATCACCGGCGGCTCGATCCCCGCGAGGTCCAGCCCCAACAACGCCCCCCGCGTCCGCCGCACCATCTCTGCCCGCACCGCCACGGGCAGCCACCCGTCGATCAGCACCGCCTCGATCTCAAGAAGCGCCGCCGCCGCCAGCGTCGCGTGGGCCAAGGCCCCCGCCGCCTGGTTAAGCCAGTGCTCCAGCACGGCGGAAGACACCTCCCACCGGTCATGCTGAGACCAGAGGTGGTCCGACCCCTCCCCCGCCGCCTCCATCGCCTCGGCCAGCACGGACATCGACGCCAGGTCGATCAGCCGCCGCGTCCCGCCCCCAGGGGCGGGCACCTGGATCGACCCCACCGCCGCTGCGTTGCCGGTCCGGCCGAGATAGAGCTGGCCGTTCATCACCAGCCCGCCGCCGATGAAGGTCCCGAAGTAGAAGTAGAGGAAGTCCTTCGGCCTTTCCCCCGTCCCGAAGATCAGCTCCGCCCCGCAGGCAGAGGTCGCGTCGTTCTGGACATAGACCGGCAACCCCGTCACCGCGCCAAGCTCCGCCCCCTGGTCGCGCGCCCGCCAGGCGTCCATCTCGGACTGCGGCACGCCCAGAACCGAGACCCAGTTCCACAGCTGGAACGGCATCGCCACGCCCATGCCCATCACCCGGCCGCGCAGCGCTGCGGGCAGTTCGCCCACCAGGACCGGAGCAGCCTCGCGGACAAAGCCCACCACCGCGTCGGGGGTCGGGTAGCGGTAGACCTTGCGCCGCGCCGCGCGCAGGCGCCCGCGGAAATCGGTCAGAACCAGGTCTGCCGAGCGCCGCCCGACCTTCAGCCCGAAGAAGAATGCCCCCTCTGCCGCCAGCGACATCGGGATCGAGGGCTGCCCCACCCGCCCCCGCACCGGCTGGCCGCGTTCGAGGAGGCCCTCGTCTTCCAACCCGCGCATGATGACGCTGACAGTCTGCGCGGAAAGCCCCGTCATCCGGGCGATGTCGGACTTGGCCAGCGCCCCGTGCCGGCGCACCAGCGACAGCACCAGGCGTTCGTTGTGGTCGCGCATGCCAGACTGGTTCGTACCCCGGACGACCTCAAGCGCGTTTGGCGAGGCGTCCTGCATGCCCTAGCCCGCCGGACCGATAACCCCCTTGCGGAGGATCACATTGGCAAACAGCGCCGTCTCCGAGGTCGCAACGATCGCATGCGCCGCGCGGATCCGCGGATACAGCGCCTCGCCAGACAACGGCACGACTGTCATGCCAGGCACCAGCCGGGCAAAGAGCGAATCGATCTGCCGATGAATGTCGGCGGCCTGCATCGGATCATTGTTCAGGCTGGCCCGGAACAGGGCCGTCGGAACCGCCCTGTCCAGCGGCATTACGGTCAGCACCGCCTCGGTCACCGCCAGCACCCCATGGCCATCCGCCCGCACCAGGCGGCGGGCATGTTCAACAGCCGGGTAGTTGCCATCCACGATGGCGATTTCGTCGCCATGCCCCATCGCCCGCAGGACGGCAAGAAACTCGGGCCCAAGTAGGGGCGGTATACCGATCAACATGCAGGCCTCCCCTCCTCAAGGGCGCAGCGGATTCGTGTCCGGCAGCTCAAGGCCCCGGACAATCTTCGGCAGACTGGCGGGGGAGCAGGCTCCTGTCAATAATAAATCACAGTGATTTATTTATCTTGACGCAACGAAGGGAATCAGCTTTTCTGAGCGCCGTCGCAGGGCTTTCTGGCCCGGCGCACGGATTTTGAAACGGGGGCGCAATTGCCCCCACTTGGGAGGAAGACCATGAAAGTCATCACCAAAGCCCTTCTGGGCGCGGGCGCCTTTGCGCTGTCTGCCGGCTTCGCTTCGGCACAAGACGGCGTTTCGGCCTGCCTGATCACCAAGACCGACACCAACCCGTTCTTCGTGAAGATGAAGGAAGGCGCCGAGGCCAAGGCGGCCGAACTGGGCGTGACCCTGAAATCCTACGCGGGCAAGGTCGACGGCGACCATGACAGCCAGGTGGCTGCGGTCGAAAGCTGCATCGCCGACGGCGCCAAGGGCATTCTGATCGCCGCCTCGGACACCAAGGCCATCACCGGCCCGCTGGCCAAGGCCCGCGAAGCTGGGCTTCTGGTCATCGCGCTCGACACGCCGCTTGACCCGGCGGACGCTGCGGATGCGACCTTCGCGACCGACAACCTGGAAGCCGGCCGCCTGATCGGCGCATGGGCTGCCGCCACCATGGGCGAAGGCGCCAAGACCGCCAAGATCGGCTTTCTGGACCTGACCCCTTCGCAGCCGACCGTGGATGTCCTGCGGGACCAGGGCTTCATGATCGGCTTCGGCATCGACCCGAAGGACCCCAGCGTGATCGGCGATGAGGATGATCCGCGCATCGTCGGTCATGACGTGACCAACGGGAACGAGGAAGGCGGGCGCAAGGCGATGGAGAACCTTCTGCAGAAGGACCCGGGGATCAACGTGATCCACACCATCAACGAGCCCGCAGCCGTCGGCGCCTACCAGGCCCTGAAGGCGGTCGGTCTCGAAGGCCAGGTCCTGATCGTTTCGGTCGACGGCGGCTGCCCGGGCGTTGCCTCGGTCAAGGACGGCCAGATCGGCGCGACCTCGCAGCAGTATCCGCTGCTGATGGCCTCGCTGGGCGTCGAAGCGATCGCCAAGTTCGCCGCTGACGGCACCAAGCCGCAGCCGACCGAAGGCAAATCGTTCTTCGACACTGGCGTCGCGCTGGTCACCGACAAGCCGGCTGCCGGGGTCGACTCGATCGACACCGCAAAGGGCACCGAGCTCTGCTGGGGCTGATCTCGCCCGACATCGCATCCGGCAACTGACGCCGGACACGGAAAGGGCGGCCTTTGCGCCGCCCTTTCTTCTAGCCAAAGGTTAGGGCAGGATCGACTAATGGCCTTAGGGAGGGGATAAGGGCATGACCCAAGCGCAGGAATTCGAAAGCGCCACGAAGGGAGCCGACCAAAGCGTCGCTACGTTCGAGGAAAGGAAATCGCCGCTGGCCAAGTTGCAGCACATGCTGCACGGCAACCCGGCGCTGGTACCGTTGATTGTGCTTCTGGGCCTGATTGCCTTTTTCGGCATCTTCGCGGGCGACCGCTTCTTCAGCGCGTATACCCTGACCCTGGTAATGCAGCAGGTCGCCGTGGTGGGCATCCTGGCCGCCGCGCAGACGCTGGTCGTCCTGACCGCAGGGATTGACCTCGCCATCGGCGTGATCATGGTCTTCTCTTTCGTCGTGATGGGCAATTGGGTCCTGACCGACGGCTCGCCAGGCGATTTCGCGGTGCCGGCCGTCCTTGCGCTGATCGCGGGCTTCGTGCTCGCGGGCTTCTGGGGGTTCGTGAACGGCAACCTTGTCGCCCGTCTGAAGCTTCCGCCCTTCATCGTGACGCTGGGCACCTGGAACATCATCATGGCGATCTGCCTGATCTATTCCGCCAACGAGACGATGCGCGAAGCCGACCTGACCGCGCAGACCCAGCTTCTGCACGTCTTTGGCCAGAATTTCCGCGTCGGCCCCGCCGTTGTCACCTACGGCGTCGTGGCGATGATCGCGCTGTATGTGGCGCTTTGGTTCATGCTGAACCACACCGCCGTTGGCCGCCACATCTATGCCGTGGGCGATGACCCGGACGCGGCCGAGCTGTCGGGGATCTCGACCAAGAAGGTCCTGATCGCGGTCTATACGCTTGCGGGCCTGATCGCGGGCCTCGCCGCCTGGGTGTCGATCGGCCGGAACGGTTCGGTCTCGCCCTCGACCGTGGTGACCGACTTTAACCTGCAGGCCATCACCGCGACGGTGATCGGGGGCATCTCGCTGTTTGGCGGGCGCGGCTCGATCCTGGGGGTGCTGTTCGGAACCCTCATCGTCGGCATCATGTCGATGGGCCTGAACATGATGAACGCGGACCCGCAATGGAAGGTGTTGCTGACGGGCGTGCTGATCATTGCCGCCGTGGCGGTCGACCAGTGGATCCGCAAGGTTTCGAGCTGAGGGAGGACGCGACATGGAACCCATTCTGACCGCACGGGGCCTGACCAAGCGCTATGGCCGCGTCACCGCCTTGGACAACTGCGACTTCGACCTGATGCCGGGGGAAATCCTTGCCGTCATCGGCGACAACGGCGCGGGGAAATCGACGCTGATCAAGGCCATCTCGGGCGCCGTCATCCCCGACGAAGGCGAGATCAAGCTGGAGGGCAAGACGGTCCAATTCCGCACGCCGATCCAGGCGCGCGAGGCGGGGATCGAAACCGTCTACCAGACGCTCGCCATGTCCCCGGCGCTGTCCATCGCCGACAACATGTTCATGGGGCGCGAGATCCGCAAACCCGGCATCATGGGGTCGGTCTTCCGTCAGCTTGACCGGCCGAAGATGCAGGCCTTCGCCCGGCAGAAACTGTCCGAGCTTGGGCTGATGACGATCCAGAACATCAACCAGGCGGTGGAAACGCTTTCGGGCGGCCAGCGCCAGGGGGTGGCGGTGGCGCGCGCGGCGGCCTTCGGATCGAAGGTGGTGATCCTGGACGAGCCGACCGCGGCACTTGGCGTCAAGGAAAGCCGCCGGGTGCTGGAGCTGATCCGCGACGTTCGTGCACGCGGCATCCCGATCATCCTGATCAGCCACAACATGCCGCATGTGTTCGCAGTGGCCGACCGCATCCACATCCACAGGTTGGGCCGCAGGCTTTGCGTGATCAAGCCACAGGACTACACCATGTCCGACGCCGTGGCTTTCATGACTGGTGCGAAGCTGCCAGAAGGCGTGACCGAAGCCGCCTGACACCGATCCCCCGCCATCAAGCGGAGCGGCTGCCGCCGCACGTCTTTCAGGTCGCCTGCGCAGGCTTGCGCCCGCTTG
>JBJTSJ010000070.1:0-8088 GCA_046076605.1 Tabrizicola sp. | reverse complement strand
ATCGACTGACAGAGATGGAGGCCTTTGCCACGGTAGTGGATCAAGGCGGCTTCACCGATGCAGCCAAGAAGATGGGGATTTCCAAGTCCGCCGTCTCGAAGCATGTCTCGGCGCTGGAAGCGCGGCTTGGGGCTCGGCTCTTGAACCGGACCACCCGCCGTGTCAGTCCGACCGAGATCGGCCTTGCCTACTACGACCGCGCCCGCCGTGTCCTGAACGATGCAGGCGAGGCCGATGCCCTGGTCACCTCGATGCAGTCCGCGCCCTCGGGCCTTCTGCGCGTGTCGGTGGCCACGGACTTCGGCGTGAACCTGTTGTCGCCGATCCTTGGGGATTTCCTTCTGGAATACCCCGACATCACCGTGAACATGGTCCTGAACAACCGTTACGTCGAACTTATCAGCGAAGGCTTCGACATGGCGATCCGGGTGGGAGAGCTGGAAGACTCCAGCCTGCGCGCCCGCAAGCTGACCGAAACCACCAAGCGGATGATCGGCTCGCCCTCTTACTTCCAGCGCTTCGGCCGCCCGCAGAAGATCGACGATCTGAACGACCACAAGCTGCTGCACTACTCGAATCAGGCCAATGGCAACGTCTGGAAGATCACCGCGCCCTCGGGCGAAAAGCGGCAGGTCCGGTCGGTCGGCTGGCTGACGGTGAACGACGGGCAAAGCCTTCTGAACGCCGCGATTTCGGGTCTGGGCATCGCTTATCTGCCGTCCTTCCTCTATGCCGACGCGATGCGGCAGGGCCAGGTCGAAGAGGCGATCCCCGGCCTGCCGACCGAAGTGCTGGGCATCTACGCGGTCTATCCTCCGGGCCGGTTCACCCAGCCTAAGGTGCGCGCCTTCATCGATTTCCTGGCGCGGCGCTATGCTGACAAGGGTCCCGACAACTGGTGAGCCTTTCGGCAACCGACGGAAACTTAAGACGACCGTATCCCCCCTTTTCCCTCGCGGTCGTCAACGGGTCGAAGTGACAATCACTTCGACCCGTCTGTTTTTCTGCCGCCCCTCTTCGGTCTGATTCGTCGCCCGCGGGGCCAGAAAGCCCACGCCTTTCGCGATCACTCGGGCGCGGTCGGCACCGTAGGTCTCGATCAGCGCGTCTGCCACCGCCTCGGCCCGGCGTTCGGACAGGGCGATGTTCCCGGCCAGGCTGCCCGAGGCATCGGTATGGCCGACCAACGCGACCGTGCCGTCCGGATTGGCTTGCAACCAGGCGGCAACTGCGGCCAGCGAGGCATAGTCGCCCTCGGCCAGCTTTGCCGAACCGCTGGCAAAGACCAGGTCGTCCAGCACGACGACGCCGGTCTGGTCCAGCGCTTCGGCAAGGCCGGTGGCGTCGGACGGCGTCACGGCGGGGAGAGGCGCTACAACCTCATCCGGCAGGTCAATCTCGGTCCTCTGCGGGGTGGCGGTCAGGGGCGCCTTGGTGACCCGGGTGATCTGGACATAGGCCGCATTCGAGCTGCGGCTGACCAGGATTGACACCACCTCTTCGCCTTGGGCAGCAGACAGAAAGCGAAAGTCGGACAGATCGACGTGCATGTCCGGCTCGGGCATCACATCGGTGCCAAAGCGGAAATCGAAGCCGCCGCAGCTCTGCGCCTCGCATTCGAAGATGATCTCATAGCCAGCCGCCCGGACCTGATCGCGCAGGGGGGCCAGGACGGCCAGCGTTGTCTGTCCTGCCGCATCCAGCCGGTAGGCCCGCTGGTCCAGAGCCCCTTCCACGACCCGGGTGGGCACCGAGGTTCCGTCAAACCCCGCAATCGGCAGGGCGTAGCTTCCGGGCACCTCGCTGCGGCTTTCCTCGCCCAGCACTTCGGCCGGCAGGTCAAGCGTCAGCGCCGCCACGGGCGAGGCCAGCACCAGCATCAGAAGTGAGAGGATGGCCTTCGGCACTGCCCGTCGCTTTCCGCGATCATTTCATTCGGTAATGATACTGTCCCACAACTTCCATGCCAAGGCGAGCGTAGAGCGCGCGGGCAGCGGCGTTCTGCCGGGTCACGACCAGCGACAGCCGGGATGCGCCCTGCGACGCGGCCCAGTTCGCGGCGGCCTGCAGAAGGGTCTTGCCCAATCCCTGCCGACGGTGGCTTTCGCGCACCTCCAGTGCATGCACCATGGCCTCAGACCCATCGCAGGCCACGAACGCCACCCCGGCCGAGCGGTCGTCGATCCGACCCAAGAGCGCGGCCTTGCGTCCCGCCACCCGGTCCATCACCGCAATCCGCGCCGGGCCGATGCCACCCTCGGCCCAGACCGACCGGGCGATTTCCAGCGGCGGCCAATGCGGAAAGGCGGCCAGGGGCGGCAGATCGGCGGTCAGCGCCGTGACGGGCGCGGCATAGGCCACCACGGGATCGACCACGCGCCAGCCCCGCCGCTCCAGTTCGGCATCCAGCGCCACGTCCCCTTCGCGGATCAGCATTAACGGTTCCGACATCACCGCCTCGACGGCGTCCAGATCAGCCTGCGAAAACGCACCGTCGACGCTTGCCGCCGAAACGCGTTTGCCACCCCCCGCCCCGTCGCGCAGGGTAAAGGGGCCAAGGCTCCGGCGGCTGGCAGGGGGCCAGGTCGCCTCCATCACCTGGGCAAGCAGGTCGGGCGTCATCCGAACAACCGGGTCAACTTGACCATGGCCGCATCCAGCCGTGCGGGGTCGGTGCCCCGGATCACCAGGTTCGTCCCATGCGCGCCGTTCTGGATGAAGGGGTAAGAGCCCATCGACAGCTCCGGAAATTCCGCCGCCAGCGCGCCGAAATCGGCGGCAATCTCGCCCTCGCCCCGTTCGACCCGCAGGGTTTGCGACAGAAGCGGCGGACCGCCGGTCAGCTTGGGCAGCACGCTTGCCACCATCGCCTCGAAAATCTTCGGCACCCCCGCCATCACATGCACGTTGCCGATGGTGAACCCGGGAGCGGTCGACACCGGGTTGTCGATCAACGCCGCGCCCTCCGGGATCCGCGCCATCCGCTGCCGCGCCTCGTTGAACGGCAGCCCGGCCCGGTCGTAATGCGCCTGGAGGAGAGCCATCGCATCCGCCCGATGCCCGATCGTTGCCCCCATCGCCTCGGCCACCGCATCCGCCGTGATGTCGTCATGCGTAGGGCCGATGCCTCCGGACGTGAAGACATGGGTATAGCGGCCCGACAGGGCGCGGACCGCCGCGACGATCTCGACATGCACGTCGGCCACCACACGCGCCTCGCGCAGGGCGATGCCGATCCGCGTCAGCTCCCCCGCCAGGAAATGCATGTTCGAATCGCGCGTGCGCCCGGACAGGATTTCGTCACCGATCACCAGGATTGCCGCTGTGGGGTTGGTCATCGGGGCCTCCGTCCTCTCTCGATGGGTTGGGTATAGCCCCCACCTCTGGCCATTTCCACGCAAGATAATTATGTAGGGTGGAAGGAGACCAGATGGACGACATTCGCGCCCGGATCACCAAGGATGGCATTCGCATCTACGAAGATGCGGATTTCGCAGGCATGCGTACGGCCGGTCGCGTCGCCGCAGAAATCCTGGATGCCGTCGCGCCGCTGGTGGTGCCGGGGACGACCACGGCGGTGATTGACGACTTCATCACCGAAGAGATCAAACGGCGTGGCGTCACTTCGGCCACCATCGGCTACAAGGGCTACAAACACGCGTCGTGCATTTCGGTGAACCACGTGGTCTGCCACGGGATCCCGGGGCCGAAGGTGCTGATGGATGGTGACATCCTGAACGTCGACGTCACCGTGATCGTCGACGGCTGGTATGGCGACACCAGCCGGATGTATGTCGCGGGACAGCTGGCACGGAAAGCCGAGCGGCTGATCGAGGTCACCCACGAAGGCCTCATGCGCGGGATCGCGGCGGTGAAACCTGGGAACACCTTCGGCGACATCGGTTATGCGATCCAGGCTTTCGTCGAAGCCCAACGGATGTCCGTCGTCCGCGATTTCTGCGGTCATGGGTTGGGCCGGGTGTTCCATGCGCCGCCGAACGTGCTGCACTACGGCCGCGCTGGGTCCGGTCCCGTGCTGGAGGAAGGCATGTTCTTCACCATCGAGCCGATGGTGAACCTTGGCCGCCCCGAAACGAAGGTGCTGGCCGATGACTGGACGGCAGTGACCCGCGACAAGTCTCTGTCGGCGCAGTTCGAACATTCGGTGGGCGTGACGGCCACGGGCTGCGAGATTTTCACCCTCTCCCCTGCCGGCAAGTTCCACCCGACCTGGGGGTAAGGGCCAAAATCCTTCGAAGGATTTTGCAAATTTCTTCGAAGAAATTTGGCACCCTCAAATCCCCGCGTACCACTCATATCCCCGGTCGGCCCAGTAGCTGCCTTTGCCGTAGCCCAGGGTCGCAAGACTGTCAGTCAGCTCGATGGTATGGACATACTTCGCCATCTTGTAGCCCAGCTGCCGCTCCACCCGCAGCCGCAAGGGCGCACCGTTCGCCACCGGCAGGGGCGCGCCGTTCATCGCATAGGCGAGAATCGTCTGGGGGTGGAAGGCGTCGATCAGGTCAATGCTTTCATAGTAGAAGACCTCGCCCGACAGGCTCCGCTCGATGGCGTCGAAGCAATGGAAAACCGCATAGCGCGCCGTGACCTTCGGCTGCGCCAGCTTCAGCACCGTCCCGAGCGGGACCCCCTGCCATTTGGCGATGCAGCTCCACCCCTCGACACAGTCATGCCGGGTGATCTGGGTGCGCGACGGCAGCGAGGTCAGGTCCCTTAGCGACAGGCTTTGCGGCGCATCGACGAGGCCCGTGACCGTCAACCGGTAGTCGGCAAACCCGCCCTCGGCCATCCGCCGATATTCCGCGCCGTCCGGATTGACCGAGCCGTTCGGGCGCTGACCCTGGCGGATATCCGCCTCGGAAAACTCTGGTGCAAGGCGGTCCCCGATCACCGCGCGCTGGGCCGCCTTGGTCAGGCCCTCATGGCTTGCGAACAGCGTGCGCAGGCGGCTGTCGCCATCCGTCGCATTGTCAAAAACCTTGCACCCCGACAGCGCCAGCGCCGCCCCGCCCAGAAGAAACTTGCGACGATCAAACATCTTTCTCTCCATCCGTGCGATACCAGCCGGTCAGGATCGACCGCAACTCGTTCAGGGGGCCTGCCAGCAGGATCATCGCCATGTGGACCGCGAAGAACCCGATCAGCCCAAGCATGGTCAGGAAGTGGATCGTCCGCGCGGTCTGGCGGCCGCCGAAGAGATCCAACAGCCAGGGGGCGGCGGCATTGAAGGCAGGAGACATCGACAGCCCCGTCAGGATCATCAGCGGCAACGCGACGAACAGGACCGAGGCATAGGCCAGCTTCTGCAGGACATTGTAATCGGCCGAGTGATGAAATCGCAGCCGCGCATGGTCGATCAGATCACGCGGCAGGGCGCGCAGATCGGCCAGGGTCGGGACCAGTTGCCGCAGATGCCCGTTCAGGGCCGAGGCGACCAGCCAGACCGTCAGCGTCCCCACCAGCACCCAGGCGAAGAAGAAGTGGATCACCCGGCCCGTGGCCAGGCTCGTCTTCGACGGGATCGTCAGCGCCGAAGGAAAGGCCCGCGCTTCGCCACCCGAAACCCCCAGGACCCCGGTGGTGTCGAACTCAGCGCCGAACACCCGCGTCACGCCCTGCAACTCGCCCCCGACCTCGACCGCGCCGATCGTCAGGATCGCGTTGTCATAGTCAAACCCCGCCTCCTTCCCGACATGCAGGCTGGGATGCGCGTTGAAGATCTGCAGGCCTGTCAGCATCAGGAAGAACAGGCTTGCGGCCCAAAGCCAGTGCGTGGCCCGGGTGACCAGGCGCTGGCGGTAGACAAGCGGTCCATTCGGCATGGCATCTCTCCGGTTTCCTGACCGAAGCTACGGGCGGTTCCCCGGGAAGTTTCACCGCCGATCCCGGGCAGGGGCTGATTGCATTTCCGCCCGCTGGGCCTTATCTCCGGTAGCTGACCGAAGGGGCAGCAGGCACCGCATGAACTGGATCACCAACTACGTCCGCCCGAAGATCAACTCGCTGTTTTCGCGCCGCGAGGTGCCCGAGAATCTTTGGACGAAATGCCCGGAATGCGGGACGATGCTGTTCCACCGCGAGCTTGCCGCGAACCAGAACGTTTGCGGCACCTGCGACCACCACATGGCGATCAGCCCGCGCGAACGGTTCGAGGCGCTGTTCGACGGCGGCATCTTCTCCGAGGTGAAGGTCCCCGACGCCGTGGTCGACCCGCTGCAGTTCCGCGACCAGAAGCGCTATACCGACCGGATCAAGGCCGCCCAAAAGGCCTCCGGCGAGAAGGATGCGATGCTGGTGGCGGAAGGCGAGATCGCCCGCACCCCCATCGTCGCCGCCGCGCAGGATTTCAGCTTCATGGCGGGCTCCATGGGCATGAACGTCGGCAACGCGATCATCGCGGCGGCCGAGCGTGCCGTGAAACTGAAACGCCCGCTGGTGCTGTTCTCGGCCTCCGGTGGCGCGCGGATGCAGGAGGGGATGCTCTCCCTGATGCAGATGCCGCGCACCACGGTCGCGGTGCAGATGCTGAAAGAGGCGAGCCTCCCGTACATCGTCGTCCTGACTCATCCGACGACCGGCGGGGTGACCGCCAGCTATGCCATGCTGGGCGACGTGCAGATCGCTGAACCCAACGCCCAGATCGGCTTTGCCGGCGCGCGGGTGATCGAACAGACGATCCGTGAGAAGCTGCCCGAAGGCTTCCAGCGCGCGGAATACCTTCTGGACCACGGGATGCTGGACCGCGTCGTCCATCGCAAGGCGCTGAAAGACGAGCTGGTGACTCTGATCCGGATGCTGACGGGCCAACCCCCGGCCATCAAGGGCGACCTGGCACCTCCGCCCGAGGCCAAGGCAGCGGCAGGCGGCTGATCCATGGCAACAGGCTCGGACGTCATCCTGGACCGGATGATGACGCTGCACCCTAAGGTCATCGACCTGACCCTGGGCCGCGTCGAACGGCTGCTGGCCGCCCTTGGCAACCCCGAACGCGCCATTCCCCCGGTGATCCACATCGCCGGGACCAATGGCAAGGGCAGCACCCAGGCGATGATCCGCGCGGGGCTTGAAGCCGGGGGGGACAAAGTCCACGCCTATACCTCGCCGCATCTTGCCCGCTTCCACGAACGTATCCGGCTGGCGGGGGAGCTGATTTCCGAACCCGCACTGACCGCACTCCTCGACGAATGCGTGCGGCTGAACGGCCCGGATGAGATCACTTTCTTCGAGATCACCACCTGCGCCGCCTTCCTCGCCTTCGCCCGCGTCCCGGCGGACTGGACGCTTCTGGAAGTGGGCCTCGGCGGCAGGCTGGATGCGACGAACGTGGTGGATAAGCCGCACCTTACCATCATCACGCCGGTTTCCATGGACCATGAGACTTTCCTTGGCGACACCATTGCCAAGATCGCAGGGGAAAAGGCCGGGATCATCAAGCGTGGCGTGCCGGTGATCGTCGGCCCCCAGCACCCCGACGGGCTGGCGGTGATCGAAGCGAAGGCCGCCGCAATGGGCGCGCCACCTTGGGTCTTCGGCCAGCACTGGAACGTCTGGGAAGAACGCGGGCGCCTCGTCTTCCAGGATGAGAACGGGCTTCTCGACCTGCCCCTGCCGAATCTGCCCGGCCCGCACCAGATTCAGAACGCAGGCGCCGCGATTGCCGCCCTGCGGATGCTTGGCCGCGACGAGGCCGCGTGTGAAGCGGCGGTCACCCGTGCCTTCTGGCCCGCCCGCATGCAGCGCCTGCGGCAGGGTCCGCTGGTGGACATCGCCCCGCAGGTGGAGCTTTGGCTCGACGGCGGCCACAACCCGGCAGGTGGAGAGGCGGTGGCGGCGACGCTCGCCCGGATGCCCAAGCGCGAGACGCATCTGATTTGCGGGATGCTGAACACCAAGGATGTGACGGGCTACATGCGCCCGCTCGCGCATCAGGTCACGAAGCTGCATGCCGTGTCGATCCCGGGGGAAAAGAACACCCTGCCTGCGGAAACCACCCGCGATGCGGCCCGCGCGGCGGGGATAGATGCCGATACGGCGGGCTCGGTGGCTGAGGCCCTGGCCGGAATCGCC
>JBJTSJ010000069.1:0-3438 GCA_046076605.1 Tabrizicola sp. | reverse complement strand
AGGGTGCAGGGACCCACAATCACATGCTGCACCCGCCCGCCCTCGAGGCCAACCTGGCAACGCTGCAGCAGGTGCTCTCCAGGCTGTGCCAGTGAGCTGCTGACACACTCTCGGCTAGGTTGCCAGAACTTCCCGCACGCTGTCGCACAGGATGTTCATGGCCTGCTGCAGGACATCCTCGGGGATGTTCAGACAAGGAAGCAGCTTGACCACCTCGCGCTCGCCGCCGCAGGTCTCGATGACCAGGCCGCGCCCGAAGCAGGTGCGTGCGATCTGCAGGTTGTGTGCTGGCGAAGGCGTCTCGATTCCGATCAGCAGTCCGCGTCCGCGCACCGCCAGCTGGGCCGGGCCGCCCGCTTCGGCGGCGAGTGCCTGCAACTTCCCCATGACGATGTCGTGACTGCGGTCGATCTGTCGTCGAAGTTGACCGTCCTGCCAGAAACGCAATGCCTGCGCACCCGTCACGAATGCCACGTTGTTGCCGCGGAAGGTACCGGTGTGCTCGCCCGGCTCCCATCGGTCCAGATCGGGCCGGATCAAGAGCAGCGACATGGGAAACCCGTAGCCGCTGATTGCCTTGGACAGTGCCACCAGATCGGGCCGGATGCCCGACGCCTCAAAGCTGAAAAAGTCCCCCGTTCGGCCACATCCGGCCTGGATGTCGTCGACGATCAGCAGCATCCCGTGCTCCTTGCACAGGCCGGCCAGCTGCTGCAGCCATGCGGCGCTCGCCACCTGGACACCGCCTTCGGCTTGCACGGTCTCCACGATCACGGCGGCGGGCAATCCGAGCCCGCTGGAGCGGTCCCGAAGCAGGCTGGCGAAGTAATCCATCGTGTTCGCCTGCACGCCGAGGTAGCCGTCGAAAGGCAGAAAACTCACATCCCCGCGTTGCAGGTACGTCTCGTGTCGGTAGTGAGCGTTCGCCGTGGCCGCCAAGGCTCCAGCGGACAAACCATGGTAGCCGCGGGTGAACGCGACCACACCCCGACGGCCTGTCACCTTGCGCGCCAGCTTCAGCGCAGCCTCGATCGCATTCGCCCCGGTCGGCCCGGTGAATTGCAAGCGATAGTCCAGCCCGCGTGGCTTCAGGATGATGCGCTCGAAGCTTTCAAGAAACCGGGCTTTCGCCTCGGTGGCCATGTCCAACGAGTGGATGACCCCATCGCTTTGCAGGTACTCCAGTAGCGCCTGCTTCATGCCCGGCTCATTGTGGCCGTAGCTCAGGGCCCCTGCACCGCAGAAGAAGTCGATGTAGCTGCTCCCATGACTGTCTGTCAGCCAGGACCCTCGAGCGCTGGCGAAGGTGACGGGAAACGAACGAATGTAGGTGCGGACATTCGATTCCAGACGCTCGAATACATCCATGCTGCGAGGCTCCTGAAGGGTACAGTAACGGCGTTGGTGCGCGGACCGGCGTTGGAGGCGACTCGGTACACTGAGTCGTCGGCTGCCTCTCCGGCCGTCGATGGTGATTTCGACGCATTGTCGTGGTCGCTGTGACACCGTGCCATACCCGCGGGGCAGTGCAGGTGGCTCGTTGATGTATAGACGCTGCCGTTCATTGCAGATTGTCCATGAAAGTCCATTGTGTGCCCTACGCGGGTGGCAACGCCCATTCCTATCGGCCGATGCAGGCGCACCTGCCAGCCTTTGCTGTCGAAGGTCTGGAACTCCCGGGGCGTGGCTCCAGGGCTGGTGAGCCCTTGTCGCGGTCTCTGGAAGGCATGGCCGATGATTTGTTCTCTCATGCGGCAGCCGCTTTCTTGGCGGGGCCTTATGTCCTGTTCGGGCACAGCATGGGTGCAGCTCTGGTGTACCTGCTGCTGCATCGCATTCGTGACGCAGGGCTTCCCCTGCCCCGTGCCGTGGTGCTTTCTGGCAAGAGCGCGCCATCGATCCCGGAGTCGCGCGCCCGCCACCGTCTGGCTGGCCGCGAGTTCCGGGACATGCTGGCTCGCCTGGGGGGGTATCCTCCGGAGGTTCTTGCTGAACAGGAACTCATGGATTACTTCGAGCCGATTCTGCGGGCTGATTTCGAAGCCGTGGAGACTTGGCGCCCTGCCAGGCGCGAACCCCTGAACGTGCCGGCGCTGGTCTTGCATGGACGCGACGACGAAGTCCCTCGCTCGAGCCAGGAAGCATGGGCTGCGGAATTCACCGTGCCCATCGAACTGCATGAATTTGAGGGTGGTCACTTCTTCATCCAGCAGCATTGGCGTGCCATTGCGTGCTTGGTGACTAAGCTGCTCGATCGAAGCCCATGACGGAGGGTGTGGTCCATTGTTTCGGCGCCAACCTTTCGGATTGCGAGCTCGAGGAGTGGGTGAGTGCAGCGCAGGTGGTCACCAGCCCGGCCGAACGGCTTAGTGCCCGGCGGTTTGTGCATCGGGCCGACGCTGCGCGTCATCTGGTTGGCCGGGCCATGTTGCGGCGATCGCTGACCCGATGGCATCCACAAGCGCCGGCTGATGTGGTCTTCACAACCAACGAATTCGGCAAGCCGAACCTCCCTGACAGCCGCTGTGAGTTCTCGATCAGTCATTCGGGGGACTGGGTCTGGGTTGCCGCGGCGCTCGGCGTACCGGTTGGTATCGATGTGGAGCAGCGTCGACCTGAGGTCGATCTGTCGTTCATCATTCCTTACTTGCATCCTGCCGAGCAGATGAGCCTGGCCAGAGGGGACTCGGCGATGGCGCTTCGATGCTGGACCCGCAAAGAGGCCGTCGTCAAGGCGGTTGGCATGGGGCTCAGCATGCCATTGAACCGTTTTGTCGTTGCCGTGGATGAGCGGCGTTCCGGCTGGTTGTTGTCAGGCCCGGTCGATCGAGACGGGATCTGGACCTGTGCGGACCTGCCCGTGCCGCATCCCTACCACCTCAGTCTTGCCGCGGCAGCCCCTGAGCTTCAGGTTCATGTCGGTCGCGTGACGCTCGATCACCTGCGTGGTGCCGTGGCTTGGCCTTCGGGCTGCAGCCCGTAGTCGCTGCCGCCGGATGTGGGTAAAAGAGAAGCCATTCCGAAACCTCAAGAATGGTATGGCCGAGACGGCCCGATTGATGCCTGCTACCGCAATGTTCTTGCCCTATTCATGGGCTCTCAGAACCGGCGCATCTCCTGAAAGCCGGCGGCCACCAGGCCGGAGGTGTTGGTCTTGCCCATCCGCGGAGTCCTCCTCCGCACTCGCAGCTGGCTGTGGACACGCACGGCTACACCGACTTCGCTATGGCCCTGGCTCGCCTCCTGGGGTTCGATCTGTGCCCGAGGCTGATGGATCTGAAGCAGCGGCAACTCTACGTGCCGCGCGGCATGGAGGTGCCGGCGGAGATCGCGGCCGTGTGCGTGGCCAGCGTCGACAGCTCGCTCGTCGAAGCGCACTGGGACGCCCTGGTGCATCTCACCGCATCGGTAATGAGCGGGCATGCCAGCGCGGTGGCG
>JBJTSJ010000068.1:0-12199 GCA_046076605.1 Tabrizicola sp. | reverse complement strand
ATGAGGGTCGCCAGTTCGGCCTGTTTTCCTTGATTCACCTTCTGACGGTGCTGACCTTCCTTGGTCTTTGGCAGGGCCTCTCGGCAATCCGGCGGCGGGACATCATGGGCCACCAGCGCGCCATGCGGGCGCTATACATGCAGGCGGTGATCATTGCCGGAGCCTTTACCTTCCTGCCCGGCCGCCGGATGAATGCCTTGCTTTTCGGTAGCTTTCCCGAAGCTGGCTTTGCCGTGGTCTGCTGCCTTGGCGCCATTCTCTTTTGGTTGATGTGGCGCGCGGGTCGCCATGCCCCGATACTGAAGACGCAATAATCCCCCTTTTCATTGCAAACAACTGCCGCTAGATAGCCCGCACCCGAAGGCCGGTGCATGCGGATGTGGCGGAATTGGTAGACGCGCAGCGTTGAGGTCGCTGTTCCTTAACCGGAGTGAAAGTTCGAGTCTTTTCATCCGCACCACCGGCCCGGGCCTGACATCAGGCACCGGGCCTTTCCTTTCCGTCACCTCGCCCGCCGCTGCTGCATAAGCCGATGAGTCGCCGGCGCCAGAGTCAGAGAACCTCGGGAATTCTTCCTGAGTATCCCCTGTCCGAAGGCGCATTTGCCTATGGAGAGGGCATATTGCGTCGCAAGTTCCCGCATTTCCGACGTGCGTTGCCCGGACCTTAATTGGACGTTGCATTGCAGGGCGGCATTTGCTTACGTCACGGGCAACAAGGGCAGGAACACTGCCAGCCGATCAGGGAGACCCGGGTGACGCTTCAGCCCGCCAGCGACGCGTTTGTCGCCTTTGAACATGTGCAGAAGAGCTATGATGGCGTCTCGCTGGTCGTGAAGGACCTGAACCTTTCGATCGGGAAGGGTGAGTTTCTGACGATGCTTGGCCCCTCGGGCTCGGGCAAGACGACCTGCCTGATGATGCTCGCCGGGTTTGAGACGGCGACCAACGGCGAAATCCGGCTGGACGGGACGCCGATCAATCAGGTCCCGCCTCACAAGCGCGGGATCGGGATGGTGTTCCAGAATTACGCCCTCTTCCCGCACATGACGGTGGGCGAAAACCTGGCCTTCCCACTGGAAGTGCGTGGCATGGGCAAGGATGAGCGTGAGGCGAAGATCAAGCGCGCCTTGGACATGGTGCAGATGGGCGCCTTCGCGAACCGGCGTCCGGCACAACTTTCGGGCGGGCAGCAGCAGCGGATCGCGCTGGCGCGAGCTTTGGTGTTCGACCCGAAGCTTGTGCTGATGGACGAGCCCCTGGGCGCGCTGGACAAGCAGCTGCGTGAGCACATGCAGTTCGAGATCAAGCATCTGCATGAATCGCTTGGGATTAGCGTGGTTTACGTGACCCACGACCAGGGCGAGGCGCTGACGATGTCGGACCGTGTCGCCGTGTTCAACGACGGGCGCATCCAGCAGCTTGCGCCCCCCGCCGACCTGTACGAACGCCCCGAAAACAGCTTCGTCGCCCAGTTCATCGGCGAAAACAACAAGCTGCTTGGCACCATCGAGGAGCTGAAAGGCGACAAGGCCCTGGTGCGGCTGGCGACGGGAGAGCTGATCGACGCGACGGCGGTGAACGTCAAGGAAAAGGGCGGCAAGACGCTGGTCTCGATCCGGCCCGAGCGGGTGGAGTTCAAGCCCGAGATGATGCCCGCAGGCGCCCATACGATCGACGCCGAAGTGGTCGAGATCATCTACATGGGCGACATCCTGCGCGCGGTCCTGAAAGTCGCGGGGTCGGATGACTTCGTGATGAAGATGCGCAACACGCTGGGGCAGACCAAGCTGTCGCCCGGCCAGAAGATCAAGGTGGGCTGGCATCCCCAGGATGCCCGCGCGCTCGACCCCTGATACCGTGCGGGGGGCAGGCGTCCCCCGGTCGGAGAAGAGCAACGAAACTTCAGTTCAACCTAGGGAGCTTGCGAATGAAGAAGACCCTCATCCTGACGACCGCCTTGGTCAGCTTTGGCTTTGCCGCCAACGCAGACGTGACGGTCATGTCCTGGGGCGGTGCCTATGGCGCGGCCCAGACCGAAGGCCATGTGAAGCCGTGGTCGGCTGCCACCGGAAATGTCGCCGTCATGGTCGACAGCGACAACCCGGCACCTGCGATCAAGGCGATGGTCGAAGCCGGCAACGTCACCGTCGACGTCGCCTCGGTCGAATATGCCGATGCGATCCGTCTGTGCGACGAAGGCCTCTTGGAGCCGATCGACGCCGCCTCGCTGCCTGCCGGTGCGGACGGCACTGCGGCTGCCGACGACTTCTTCCCCGGTGCCGTGACCGAATGCGGCGTGTCGACCGACATCTGGTCGAACGTGTTTGCCTATGACACCACCAAGTTCCCTGAAGGCCCGAAAACGGCTGCCGACTTCTTTGACCTGGAGAAGTTCCCCGGCAAGCGCGGCCTGAAGAAGGGCGCCAAGGCGGTTCTGGAATTCGCGCTGATGGCTGACGGCGTTCCGGCGGCGGAAGTCTATGACGTGATGAACACGCCGGAAGGCATCGACCGCGCGTTCGCCAAGCTCGACACCATCAAGAAGGACGTCGTCTGGTGGGAAGCCGGCGCGCAGGCTCCGCAGCTTCTGGCTGACGGTGAAGTCGCGATGACCACCGCCTACAACGGCCGTATCTTCGCCGCCGCCGTGGGCGAGGGCAAACCCTTCCAGATCGTCTGGGACGGCCAGGTCTACGAGAACGAAAGCTATGTCGTTCCGAAGGGCGCGCCGAACAAGGACCTGGCGATGGACTTCATCAAGTACGCCACGTCGACCGAAGGGCTGCGCGCCCAGGCGGCCCACATCTCGTACGGCCCGCCGCGCAAGTCCGCGAACCTTGAGCCGATCGTCTACGCCGGTGACGGCAAGACCGAGATGGGTCCGCACCTGCCGACGAACCCGGCCAACCTGGCGAACGCGCTGCTGACCTCGTCCGAATTCTGGGTCGACCATGACGCGGAACTGAACGAGCGCTTCCAGGCCTGGCTCGCCCAGTAATCAAGACCAGGGCCGGGCGCGATCCGTTGCGCCCGGCCACAACTGCGAGGACGGCATGGCCGAGGCGACCCCCGAACTTCTGACTACGGCAGATGGCCGCCCGCTGAAGGCCGCCCTGCAAGCTGCCCAGGCCCGCGCCAAGCGGCGCGCCTTCTTCCTGGTGCTGCCGCTTCTGGCCTTTGTCCTGCTGACCTTCCTCATTCCCATCGGCTACATGCTGAAACGGTCCTTCGAACATGACGGCTTCGTGTCGTCCGCCCCGTCGTTGGGGGCGTGGTTCCAGGCCAACCCCGATTTTGACCCCGCCAACCCGCCGGAAGAGGCCTATGCCGCCCTGGTCCAGGACCTGGCGCGGATGCAGGTGGAAAAGACCACCGGTGTCGCGGGCACCCGCATCAACTATTCGGTCCCCGGCACGATCAGCATGTTCAAGAAGGGCGCGCGCGAGGCGAAGGACCTGACCCCGCCGTTCAAGGAAAGCCTGGTGGCCGTCGATCCCGACTGGGCCAAGCCCGCGTTGTGGCGCGGCATGGCCTCGGCCGCGCACGTGTACACGGCCGAGTTCTACAAGGTCGCCTCGGACATGAAGCTGACCGACGCGGGCTGGGCCCGGGGCCAGGACAACGAACGCATCTATCTTTACCTGTTCGGCAAGACCTTCCTGATCTCGGCGATCATCACCTTCCTCTGTCTTCTCCTGGCCTTCCCGGTCGCGCATCTGCTGGCGACCTTGCCGATGGCCAAGTCGTCGCTTCTGATGATCCTGGTGCTGTTGCCGTTCTGGACCTCGCTTCTGGTGCGCACGACGTCCTGGATCGCGCTTTTGCAGGAACAGGGCATCGTCAACGACCTGCTGGTCGCCATCGGGCTGATCGGCGACGACGGGCGGTTGACGATGATGTACAACATGACCGGCACCATCGTCGCGATGACGCATGTGCTGTTGCCGTTCATGATCCTGCCGCTTTATTCCGTGATGCGGGTGATCCCGCCCAGCTATGCCCGCGCGGCGCGGTCCTTGGGGGCCACCAGCTGGACCACCTTCCGCCGGGTCTACCTGCCACAGACCCTGCCGGGGATCGCCGCCGGATCGCTTCTCGTCTTCATCCTGGCGGTCGGCTACTACATCACCCCGGCGCTGGTCGGGGGGGCGGACGGGCAGCTGATTTCGAACCTGATCGCCTTCCACATGTCGAAGTCGAACTGGTCGCTGGCCGCGGCGATTGCCGGGATGCTGTTAGCAGCGATCCTGCTTCTGTACTGGCTGTATGACCGGCTGATCGGCATCGACCGGCTGAAGTTCGGCTGAGGAGGACATCATGGCGCTACCCACCTATGCCTCGCCCCTGGAGCGGATCTGGTACTACACCTACCTGGTGATCTGCTGCCTGGTGTTCCTGTTCCTGATCGCGCCGATCCTGATCGTGATCCCGCTGTCGTTCAACGCCGAGCCCTATTTCACCTTCACCCCGAAGATGCTGGCCTTCGACCCCGAGGGCTGGTCGCTCCGCTGGTATGACACGCTGCTGACGCTGGGCCACCCCGCGCCCGAGACGCCGCGTGATGCGACCTGGTGGGATGCGGTCTGGGAGCGGGCGACCTGGGTGCAGGCGGCGAAGAATTCGTTCTGGGTGGGGCTTTGGGCAACGATCCTGGCCACAGTCCTTGGCACCATCGCGGCCTTGGGCCTGTCGCGGCCGGAAATGCCCTATCGCCGGCTGATCATGGCGCTGCTGATTTCGCCGATGATCGTGCCGATCATCATCATTGCCGTGGGGATGAGCTTTTTCTTCGCCCAAGCCTGCGTCGATCCGAACAGCGCGATGGGGGCGGTCTTCGGGGTGTTCCTGTCCGAGAAGGGCTGCCTGGCGAACTCGCACCTGGGGATCATCGTCGCGCATGCGGTGCTGGGCATCCCCTTCGTGATCATCACGGTGACGGCGACGCTGTCCGGGTTTGACCAGTCGCTGATCCGGGCGGCGCATTCCCTGGGGGCGAACCCGCGCACGACCTTCTTCAAGGTCATCATGCCGCTGATCCTGCCGGGCGTGATTTCGGGGGCGCTCTTCGCCTTTGTCACCTCGTTCGACGAGGTGGTGGCGGTCCTGTTCATCGCGGGTCCCGACCAACAGACCATTCCGCGCCAGATGTTCAACGGCATCCGCGAGGCGATCAGCCCGGCGATCCTGGCGGTGGCGACGATCCTGGTCGCGATCTCGGTCCTGCTTCTGGTGACGGTCGAGATGCTGCGCTGTCGGTCGGACCGGTTGCGGGGCGTGACGGGGCGCTAGGGGCACGATTTTGTCTCGCGAAAAATCGGTCAGGGCAGGATCTGCAGCCAGACCCAGACGCTGAGGATCGACAGGCCCGTAGCGACCAGCACGGTCGAGGCGGCAACGCGTTTCGCGACTCCGTAGAGGTTGGCGAAGACATAGGCGTTGACCCCCGGGGCCATTGCGGCGGTCAGGACGGCCGAGCGCAGGGCCGCGTCTTCCAGCGCGAAGACTTGCGTGCCAAGTGTCCAGGTGATCGCGGGGTGCAGGACCAGAGACACGGCCGACAGGACCGCGATGGCGCGGGCGTCGCCTTCCGGCCGGTAGCGGTAAAGGACGCCGCCCAGCCCGAACAGCGCAGTAGGCAGGCCGGCTGCGATCACCATGTCGATGGCAGACCAGGCGATTTCGGGCAGGGCCAGGCCTGACAGGTTCACCGCAAAGCCGCACAGGATGCCGATCACCAGGGGCTGCGACAGGATTGCCCGCGCGACCTGCCGACCGAGTGTGACGGTGGAGAGCCCCAGGCCATGTGAGCGTGCGAGCTCCATCAGCGTGATCCCGAAGGCATAGAACACGGGGGCATGGATCGAGATGATCGCGAAGTTCCCCTCCAGCGCCCCGGGCCCATAGGCGCGTTCGGTGATCGGCACGCCAAGGAGGAGGGAGTTGGAGAAGAGCCCGCAGAAGCCGAAGGCGATGCTGTCGGTCACAGGCCGGTTGAACAGATAGCGCCCGGCAAGAAACCCTGCGGTGAAGCCAGAGAACGCGCCGACGTAGAAGCTGACCATCAGCCCCGCGTCATGGGCCCGGCCAAGGTCCAGCCGTGCGATGGAGGCAAAGAGGAGAAGTGGCAGCGCAAAGCCTTGCGCGAAGTGCATCACCCCGTCGACCGCGCTTTCCTTGAAGCCCAGCCAGTGGGCGGCGACGTAGCCGAAGCCGATCACCAGGAAGACCGGCAGGATGACGTCGAGAAGCAGGCTCACGGCTGGTTGTCGTAGGTGATCGTCATCCCGTCAAAGGCGGGGGTGATGTGGGGGGGAAGCTCGGCCTTCAGCGTCTCGTAGTCGAGGTCGACGTGCATGTTGGTGATCACCGCGCGTGCGGGCTTCGCCTTGGCGATCCAGCTGAGGGTGAGGTCGAGGTGGGCATGCGTCGGGTGCGGCTTGCGGCGGAGCGCGTCGACGATCCAGCAGTCTAGGCCCTCCAGCACTGGCCAAGTTTCGGTGGGGATATCGACGACGTCGGGCAGGTAGGCAAGCTGCCCGATCCGGAAGCCGAGCGCGTCCATGCTGCCGTGGTCGGCGCGGAAAGGGGTGAGGGTGACGGGGCCTCCGCTGCCGGGGACGGTCACCGGGCCGTCGATGGTGTGCAGGTCCAGGATCGGCGGGTAGGGCGAGCCTTCGGGCTGGACGAAGGCATAGCCGAAGCGCGAGAGAAGCGCCTCTTGTGTCGGGCCGTCGGCCCAGACCGGCAGTCGCTGGCGCTGGTTGAAGACCACCTGCCGCAGGTCGTCGATCCCGTGCATGTGGTCAGCATGGCTGTGGGTGTAGACGACGCCGTCCAGCGAGCCGACATTCGCATCCAGAAGCTGGTCGCGCATGTCGGGCGAGGTGTCGATCAGGACGCGGGTCACGCCCTCGGCGGTCTCGCGGGTGATCAGCATCGAGCAGCGGCGGCGGCGGTTCTTGGGGTTCGAAGGATCACAGTCGCCCCAGATTCCGCCGAGGCGGGGGACGCCTCCAGAAGAGCCGCAGCCGAGAATGGTGAAGGTGAGCCGTGCCATCACGCGGCCTGTGCGGCGCGGGCCGCGCGGGGGAAGAGGCGGTCGAAGTTGGCGGTGGTCTGGGCGGCGAAGGCCTCCAGTGTCAGGCCGAAGACGGGCGCGAGGGCGCGGGCGGTGTGGGCGACATAGGCCGGTTCGTTGCGCTTGCCGCGGAAGGGCGGCGGGGCGAGGTAGGGGCTGTCGGTTTCGAGGATCAGCCGGTCGAGCGGGGTCCTGGCGAAGATGTCGCGCAGGTCCTGCGACTTGGGGAAGGCCGCGATGCCAGAGATCGAGAGGGTGAAGCCCATTTCCAGCGCGGCCTCGGCCAGGCGGGGGCCGGAGGAGAAGCAGTGCATCACGCAGGAATAGGGCCGGCGCGACATGCCTTCGGCCAGGATCGCCTCCATGTCCGCGTCGGCGTCGCGGGAATGGATGATGAGGGGCAGGCCGGTTTCCTGCGCGGCCTCGATGTGGAGGCGGAGCGAGGTCTGCTGGATCGCTTTCGTCTCGGCCGTGTAATGGTAGTCGAGGCCCGTTTCGCCGATGCCGACAAAGCGCGGATGGCGGGCGAAGGTGACCAGCTGTTCCACGGTCACCTGGGGCTCCTCATGCGCGCTCATCGGGTGGATGCCGGCGGCGTAGAAGACTTCCGGGTGCGCCTCGGCCAGCGCGCGGACCTTCGGTTCGTTCTTCAGCCGGGTGCAGATCGTGACCATCCGGTTGACGCCTGCCGCTCGGGCGCGGGCGATTATTTCGGCGGTCTCGCCAATCAGGTCGGGGAAATCCAGGTGACAGTGGCTGTCGACCAGATCGGGAAGGGTCGGGGACATCGTCGGCTACCTCAAGGCGAGGCTTCCCGCCGTCTCGTCGAGCTTCAGAAGCATATCCATCAGAAGTGCTGCAGGGTCAAGATTGACGGCTTTGCCGCGACGGGCGCGAGCGGAGAGGGTCTGCGCAAGGTCGGCCCAGCCGCGCGCGGCGAGGGGGTGGGGCGAGAGGCGCTGCAGGAACTGCGCTTCGCCGGGGGCCGCCTCAGGCGGGGTGGTGCCGGTGACGCCGTGGCGGGCCAGCCGGGCGAGGGCGAGGTCGATGAGGGTCACCAGAAGGTCGAAGGTTTCCGCCGCCCCGCGCGCCCCGGCAAGCTCGGACAGGGCGAGCGCTTGGGGCCGGTCGAGGCGGGGGAGGGTGGCGAAGAGGCGGATCAGGACGGCGTAAAGCTTTAGCCCGTCAAGGTTGGTCATCCGGAACGCCTCACCCACCGAGCCGCCGGAAAGTTCGGCCAATGCTGCGCGATCCTCGGGCGCGATGTCGCCGCCGGCCTGGGTCAGCGCATCGGCCAGGTCCTGGGGAGCCAGGGGGTGCAGCCGCAGTTCGCGGCAGCGGGAGCGGATGGTGGGAAGAAGGCGCGCGGGCTGGTGGGCGACCAGGAAAAAAGTAACGTTTGCCGGGGGTTCTTCCAGAAGCTTCAAAAGCGCGTTTGCGGCGGCGGGCCCCATTTCATCGAGGCTGTCGATGATCGCGGTGCGGTGGCCGCCATCGGCTGCCGAGAGCGCGAAAAAGCTTTTCATCTTGCGGACGTCGTCGACGGAAATCACCTGCGACAGGGCGGTTTCCTTTTCATTCAGGCCGCGGCGGAGGAGGTAATGCCGCGGCTCGGCCCCCTGCAGCAGGCGACGGGCGACGGGGTGGCTGTCGGGGATGTCCAGCGTCTCGGGCGGTGGAGGGGCAAACATGCCGCCGTCATTGGGCGGCGTTGCCAGCAGGAACCGGGAGGCGCGCCAGGCGAGCGTGGCCTTCCCCACACCCTTCGGCCCGGTCAGCATCCAGGCATGGTGCATCCGCCCGGACTGCTGGGCGCGCAGAAGCTCGGCCTCGGCGGCGGCGTGGCCGAACAGGGCGCGCGTCTCGCGCGGATGGGGGGCGCCTTCCAGGCGGTCGGGTTCGGGAAGGGTGTCTTTCGGCTCGGACATGGCCGCCAATGTGCACGGGCTTGCAGGAATGGGAAAGGGGGGCGCGCGCTGTGCGCGAGCCGGAGGCAGCTGGTACTAAAGATCGGTCGCTTCGGCGAGAAATGTGCCGCGGCGTCGCCGCCGCAGCAAGGGGTCAGGTGGCGGGGAAGAGGTGGACGCGGTCGGGATCGAAGTCCAGGTGCACCTGCGCGCCAAGGTCGAAGACCGCGTCCTGAGCCAGCGCGGCGATCAGCGGAGTGCCGTCCTTGAGCGTCACTTCGACCACCGTCTCGGCCCCAAGCCGTTCGGTCAGGGCAACCGCGCCATGCAGGCGGCCCGAACCTGGCGGCACAGACAGGTATTGCGGACGCAGGCCCAGGATCGCCTGGTCGCCGACCTTGAACGGCCCGCGCTTGCCGGACACTTCGACTGGGTCCAGCGCAGCGTTTGACACCAGCACCTTGTTCCCGTTCACCCCCTGCACGGTGACCTTGATGAAGTTCATCGAGGGCGCGCCCAGGAAGCCCGCCACGAAAAGGTTGGCTGGGTCGTGGTACAGGTCCATCGGCGCGCCGATCTGCATGACCTGGCCGTCCTTCAGGACCACGATCTTGTCGGCCAGGGTCATCGCTTCGACCTGGTCGTGGGTGACGTAGATCATCGTCGCGCCCAGCTGCTGGTGGAGCTTGCCGATCTCCATCCGCATGTCCATCCGCAGGGCCGCGTCGAGGTTCGAGAGCGGCTCGTCGAACAGGAACACCTGGGGCTTGCGCACGATGGCCCGGCCGATGGCGACGCGCTGGCGTTGGCCGCCAGAAAGCTGCGATGGCCGCCGGTCGAGAAGGTGTTCCATCTGCAGGATGCGGGCGGCCTCAGCCACCTTTGAGTCCTTTTCCTCTTTCGACGCGCCCGAGATCGTCAGCCCGAAAGCCACGTTTTCGCGCACGGTCATGTGCGGGAAGATCGCGTAGGACTGGAACACCATCGCGACGCCCCGATCCTTCGGAGGCAGGTCGTTGACCACCGTTTCGCCGATCCTGAGTTCGCCCGAGGAGATGTCCTCCAGCCCCGCGATCATCCGCAGGAGGGTGGACTTCCCGCAACCGGAGGGGCCGACGAAGACGCAGAACTCGCCATCGTCGATCTCGATGTCCACGCCCTTGATGACATGGGTCTGGCCGTAGCTTTTCTTGACGTTTTTCAGCGAAATCCGGGCCATAAGCTACTCCGCCGCCTGTGCGAGGGGTTGAACGTGCAGAAGACCGTTGCCGTCGATGACGACCGGTTCGGGGTCCATGACATAGCCGCCGAAGGTCGCCTTGCCGCTGTCGGCGAAGCCGAGGATCACCAGGCCTTGCGGCCCGTCGACGATGCGGGCGGCGTAGCGGCGGCAGGGCTCGGCCCCGTCAAGGAAGTGTCCGGGGGCGATGCGCCAGGGGCCGCGGGGGTGGTCGGCGATCAGGTAATGGGTGCCGGTGACCGGGGTTTCGGGGTTGTCGCGGCGGTATTGGTCGGACCAGTGGACCGATGAGGTGCAGAAAAGGCAGTACCAGTGGCTGCCCACCTGGAAGACCTGCGGGACCTCAAGCTGGCCAAAGCCGCCGTGGAAGACCGGGGGTTGCAGGGTCCAGTTGATGAGGTCCGGGGAGGTGGCGAAGCCGATGGCCCCGCCGGCGTTCGGTTCGGGCACTCCGGGGACGCGGGCGGTGAAGTACATCAGCCAGCCGGTGCCGTCGGGGTCGCGCGTCACCCAGGGGTCGCGCATGGCCCGGTCGTGCCAGTGGCCGATGGCGTGGTCCTTTTCGTAGGTGTCGGCGTTGGGGCCGGTCAGGTCCAAGGCCAGCCCGTCGCCGACGCGGGTCCAGTTGTGCAGGTCCTTGGACGTGGCGTGGCCGATCCGCTGGTAGAGCGACTTCTCGGCCAGAGCGGTGCCCGTGTAGAAGAGGTGCCAGAGCCCGTCGTCGCCCTTGACCACCGACCCGGTCCAGGTCGTGCTGTCGTCCCAGGCCGCGCCGTTGCGCTGGGGTTCGAACGTGGTACCCATGTCGGTCCAGTTCGTCAGGTCCTTCGACACCGCATGGCGCTGGGTCGCATTCAGGTGGCGCGCGTCGGGGTCGATCAGCGACTTCGGGGCCTGCAGGAAGTACCCGTGCCAGATGTCGCCGTCCTGGACATACCAACTGTCCCAGAACCAGAGGTCTTTGTGTTTGAAGGACATATTCGGACTCCTTAGCCCTTCACACCGGTCGAGGCGATCGACGCGATGAAAGCTTTCTGCAGGTAAAGGTAGAAGGCGAGGACGGGAACGGTGATCATCGACAGGTAGGCCATGACCTCGCCCCAGGCGACGTTGAGCTGGAAGAAGTATTGCAACCCGACCATGACGGGGCGGTAGCCTTCCTCTTGCGTGACCATCAGCGGCCAGAGGTACTGGTTGTACATGAACAGGAACTTCAGGATCGCCGCGGTGGCGAAGATCGGACCCGACAGCGGCATCACGATCTTGCGGTAGATCTGGAACCACGAGGCACCCTCGACCCGGGCAGCCTCGATCAGTTCACCGGGCAGATCCTTGAAGTACTGGACGAACAGGAAGACCGTCAGACCGTCGGCGATGAAGGGCACGATCTGGACGTGGTAGCTGTTCAGCCAGCCCCAGGACAGGCCGTCGAAGCCGACCCAAGGCAGGTGCGCGACCATCATCAGCAGCGGGATCGCGATGGTCTCGAACGGCAGGATCAGCGTGGCGAGGAGGAGCGCCAACAGCGTGTTGCGGCCCTTCCAGTTCACGAAGACAAAGGCAAACCCGGCGGCCGAGCAGAAGAGAAGCGACAGCACCACGGTGACCCCGGTCACGAGGACCGAGTTGAAGACGAAGGTCGCCACCGGCGCGCGCTGGAAGGCGTCGGTATAGTTCTGCAGGCTGATGTCGCCCACCGGCAGGAAGGCGCGGAGGTTGCTTGCGTCCTCCAGGAGCTGC
Organism: Tabrizicola sp.; assembly: GCA_046076605.1. Taxonomy (GTDB): domain Bacteria; phylum Pseudomonadota; class Alphaproteobacteria; order Rhodobacterales; family Rhodobacteraceae; genus Tabrizicola. The sequence continues at coordinate 232 of JBJTSJ010000068.1, read as the reverse complement.
TGGTCGGGCTTGAAGCTGGACATCAGCATGAAGAGCAGCGGGAAGATGAAGATGATCGCGATCAGGGTCAGGACGGCATAGCGCGTTACCAGTCGCAGGCCACGGTTGTCGGCGGAAATCTGGGCCATCAGGTTTTCTCCCGCGTCAGCCAGCGTTGGATGAGGGAAATCGACAGCACGATCACGAACAGGATGACCGAGATCGCCGACCCGCCCGAGATGTCCTGCTTGCC
>JBJTSJ010000067.1:0-2924 GCA_046076605.1 Tabrizicola sp. | reverse complement strand
TGCCGCCAACTGCTTACAGGAGCCCGCCCATGCCCGAATCCGCCATGTCCCCCCAGGACGCCCTCGTCGCCGTCATGGTCGCCTGCTCCGCCTCGGACGAGAACATGCGCACCGCCGAGCTGGTGGCGATCACCCGCATGGTCAACCACATGCCCGCCTTCGCCACCTACGACCCCGACCGCATCCAGCGCGTCACCCGCATCGTGCTTGATCTCTTCGAAGAAGAAGACGGCCTCGCCGCCCTCTTCGGCCTGATCCGCGAGGCCCTCCCCGAGCGCCTCTACGAGACCGCCTATGCGCTCGCCTGCGACGTGGTCACGGCGGACGGGAGACACTCCCAGGTCGAGCTCCGCATGCTGGAAGAGGTCCGCGAGGAGCTGAAGATCGACCGGTTGCACGCGGCGGCCATCGAGTGGGGGGCAAGGGTGCGGCATATGGGGGTGTGAGGGTCCACTCCGAATTAAACGCTATTGCACTCGCCTGAGCTGAATAACATTCGAATTCGACGGCTCGAAGTCCCGACAAAGGATCGCCCTAACCTCCTCTTTCGGCAAAGGCAGACGCTGCTCAAGAACCTGCAAGTGCACAGGGCTTCCAGCCTCAATTGCGTCAACGGCCCTACGCATCATTCGCGGCTTTTCTATCGGAAGAGTATCGTCATATGGCTCTCCACCAGCCTTATAGTAACCCTTACGGCCCAACGTCGCCAAAAATGCGTCCTTCTGCATCTCAGAAATCAAGCCGAGATCGAAACACCGATAGACCTGCGTGGCGATCGGTATGTTCCAATCTCTCTTAAGTGAAGAGAAGACGCCAATCGACGCAAACCGAACTTCCCTGTAAAAAGCTGTCCTCGGAAACAGAAGTGCTGCAGCAAACCTATTGGCCTGCCTCTCGATTTCCCAGTAATGATCTCGAACCTCTTGGTCTTCCGGCGTAACGCTTGCATGCAAAAGAACATGCCCAAACTCATGGGCAATGTTAAAGCGGGACTTTGCACATGTTGAATTCCTCACGTTGTGCGCAACGATTGGCCGACCTGTAACTTCAGTGTCGTAGTGAGCAAAGCCAAACTGTTGGTCGTTCGCCACCTCAAACGCAAATACTGGAACACCGATGTTCTCAAGAGCCAGTGTCATGTCAGGGATCGGATAGTCGCCCAAGCCCCAATCAAGTCTGCACTTTTCGGCAGCTCTCTCGATATCCTCATTGCTGATGTCGCGCCAATGCTTTGGGAGATTCAGCTTAGGCAAGTCTAAGGACGGAAACTCCACATACTCGTCCAATACTGAGAAAAACTCACAAGACCAGCGGACACGCTCTGCGATAGCGTTTCTGCTCGCCTTGTTGACTTTTCGACGATCTCTCCAGAAGACATGCAGATTGCCCTCTTTAATTGTGGGCATAGAAAAGAATCGCTCAGGAAAATTCAAAACCAGCGCCATTTGCGAGACACGGTCCGGCATCGGCCGCGCAAGGCCTTGTTCATAGCTACGCAGAGCTTCGGATGAAATTCCGAGCTTCTCTGCCAACTCGCCCTTATTGAATCCCCTTGCTTCCCGCGCCTGCGACAACCGCGCGGGTACGAAAGTTGTTACGCCTTGTTTCATGCCTTGTCCTTGGCTTCCGAGAGTGCGCGAAGGCTGACGGCCACCTTGTCAACTTGCTTCGGCTTGTTCTTGCGGATGTCGTGCCACCCAACCCGGTCAGCCAACTGACCGCTCAACACATCCGCCTCCCACACCCAACTGTCATATTCAGCGTTGGGGAAAGCGACCCGAAATGCGCTGAGCGACGTGCCCGAGCGCGAGAAGGACGTGCCTATGCAGCCGTGCAGAAGGACACCAAGGTGACGACCACTCCAGTCTTCCTTGACGGCAAACCCGTCACCCAAGTCCAACTCCAGTTGACGGATCGCGCCATAGGTCCGTGCCAGCTTCCCCTTGTAGTTTGCGAATTCAGGCTTGTGCGGAAACTCAGTCAAAGTTTCTGCGATGAAGCAGAATGGCCCGACAAGAGCGATCACCTTCCTTTGGCCGTTAGAAAGCAGCAACTGTTCAACAGTCCCACCGACCTGCTGCGCAGCCAAGCGCAGCGCAGTGGACCCAAGGTGGTGACGTGCGCCCATGTGCCTTTGCAGAAGCAGCTGTCCGTACTCATCCCCGTGGTCAAACGGCATGCGGACGCCCCGACGATCTGCTTCATCGAAAGACGCGGAATACTCCCACTGAAGCCTGCTCTCCGCAGCCTCCACAAAAGCCTGTGAAAGGCCCTGCCGAATGTCAGCGTCGAGACGTGCGAAGTGATCCATGGGGGTCCTGTCTGGCCTGATCGAAGGCTATGATACAGAAGTCGGGAAAAATCGCAAGTTCTGGCAGCAACCTTTGGCACTTTACGAAAGTTGCGACGATCCCATTAACCACCCCCTTAACAAACCCTTACCGTCCACACCCATTCCCCGGCAAAATCAACCATTTACCCCCATATGTCCACCGTGGACACCCCACCGGAGTCCCTTGCGGCCCCTGCCCCCAACAAACCCCCTTCCCTTCCCCGATTTCCCCCGTATAGTCGCCCCCCATGACCAGGGGCCGACATATCCACTCCCTCGGGGCCGTCTCGCGGCCTCTCATGCCCCGTGGTCTCCTCCTTCTTAGCCGCCTCTGAGCGTGCCCCCGGGCGCGACCGCTCAGAGGTGACCAGCGCCCCCCACGCAGCAGCTAAGAAAAGGACCCCGACATGACCCAGGATAAGGTCGTCATCTTCGACACCACCCTCCGCGACGGCGAACAAAGCCCCGGCGCGACCATGACCCACGAGGAAAAGCTGGAGATCGCCTCCCTCCTCGACGAGATGGGCGTCGACATCATCGAGGCCGGCTTCCCCATCGCCTCCGAAGGCGACTTCGCCGCCGTGACCGAAAT
>JBJTSJ010000066.1:0-4933 GCA_046076605.1 Tabrizicola sp. | reverse complement strand
TCCTGTCGTTCCAAGACCTTGTCGCATGCTCTTGTACAATCGTTTCAGCCTGTGCGATGGAAAGCGCAGTGACAGGGACGCGGCACAAGGCTGACATCCCGGGATTGCGGCAGGGGAACGGCGTGATCACCTTCGAGAACGTGGCCTACAATTACGGCGGGGGAGAGCTGCTTTCCGACGTCTCGCTGCGTCTTGCTCCGGGGTCCTTCCACTTTCTGACCGGGCCTTCGGGGGCGGGCAAATCGACCTTCCTCAAGCTCGCCTATGCCGAATTGCAAGCAACCTCGGGCCGGGTCACGCTGTTTGACCGCGACGTGAAAAGCCTGTCGCGCGACGAGGTCGCCCGCACTCGCCGCCGCATCGGCATCGTCCACCAGGACTGCAAGTTCCTCGACCACATGACGCTGGCCGCCAACATGGCGCTCCCGTTCACCGTGTCCGACCGCGAAAGCAGCGCGCAAGACCTGGAAGACCTCTTGTCCTGGGTCGGCCTCAAGCACCTCGCCGACGCGCTGCCGCCGCAACTTTCGGGCGGGGAACGCCAGCGCGCCGCCCTCGCCCGCGCCGTGATCGTCGACCCCGACGTGATCCTGGCCGACGAGCCCACCGGCAACGTGGACTGGGAGATGTCCCTGCGCATCCTCACCCTGCTCGTCGAACTCAACAAGATGGGCAAGACCATTCTGGTGGCCACCCACGACCTGAACCTGATCCGCCAGGCCAAGGCGCAGATCCAGGCGCGTGTCCTGCGCATCGCCAAACACCGCGTCCAGCTTGCGGGGGCCGACCTGTGAGACCCCCCGCCGCAAAGCCCGCCTCTCCCGCCACCCGCGCGCTGGAGGTTGTCCCGCCGTCCGGCCCGACCGCCTGGCTGACAACCTTCACCGCTGGCGCGATGACCTTCCTCTGCGTCTTCGCCCTTGCCCTCTCGCTCGCCTCTGGCCGCCTTGCCACCCGCTGGTCAGAAGCCTTGGCCAAGACCGCCACCATCCGCCTATCGGCCCCCGCCGAACAGGTGCAGATCCAGACCGACGCGATCCTGGCCGCGCTAGCCAGCACCCCCGGCATCGCCAGCTATCGGCTGATCGACGATGCGGAGACCCGCACGCTTCTCGAACCCTGGTTCGGCCCTGGCCTGCCGGTCGAGGCCCTGCCGATCCCCCGCCTGATCGAGGTGGCCGAGGCCGAGCCGCCCTATGATTCCGAAGGTCTCCGCCAGCGCCTGACCGCCGAAGCGCCCGGGGCGATCCTGGACGACCACACCCGCTGGCGCCGTCCCTTGGCCGAGGCTGCGGCCCGCATTCGCCTCTTGGGCGTCCTGTCCATCGTGCTGATCGGTGCCACGATGGCAGCGATGATCACCCTTGCGGCCCGCGCCGCGCTGGCGACCAATGCGGAAGTGATCCGCGTCCTCCGCCTGGTGGGCGCCAAGGACAGCTACATCGCCCGCGCCTTTGTGCGCCGCTTCACCCTGCGCACCCTGGCTGGGGCCGCCGTGGGCGCCGCCGCGGGCCTGGTGGGCGTCGCGGCCCTGCCCGCCGCCGATGCCGCAGGCGGCTTCCTCACCGGCCTCGGCTTCTCCGGTCTCGGCTGGCTCTGGCCCCTTGCCCTGCCGCCGCTTGCGGCTATCGTGGCCTTCCTCGCCACCCGCCGCGCCGCCTTCCAGAAACTGCGAGAGCTGACATGACCCCGATCCGCTGGCTCCTCTCGCTGGTCTTCATCATCCAGATGTATGTGGCGATGGCCGTGATCGCGGTCGTCTTCGCCCCCTGGGCGCTGTTCTCCCGCCAGGGTGCACGTGCGGCCTGCAAGACCTACTGCCGCTGGGTGATCTTCACCCTGCGCCTTCTGTGCGGGCTGAAGTCCGAAGTCCGTGGCACGCCCCCCACAGGCGAGTGCATCATCGCCGCCAAGCATCAGAGCTTTCTCGACATCATCCTGATCTTCAACGCCGTCCCCGCCGGCAAGTTCATCATGAAGCGCGAGTTACTGTTCACCCCCTTCCTGGGCCAGTATGCGCTGAAGATCGGCTGCGTCCCGGTCAACCGCGGCAAGCGCGGCGCGGCGATCCAGAAGATGAAGGCCGATGTGGCAAAGGGCACGGCCGAGCCCGGCCAGCTGATCATCTACCCGCAAGGCACCCGGGTCGCCCCGGGCGCGTCAAAGCCCTACAAGGTCGGCACCGGCCTGCTGTACGAACAGCTGGGCCAGCCCTGCCATCCGGTCGCGGCCAACGTCGGCGTCTTCTGGCCCAAACGCGGCATCCTGCGCAAACCGGGCCTCGCCGTCGTCGAATTCCTTGACCCCATCGCGCCCGGCATGGCGATCCCCGACTTCATGAGCAGGCTCGAATCCGACGTGGAAACCCACTCGAACCGCCTGATGGCCGAGGCGGGCTTCACCCCACGCTGACCGGGGCCAATCCCAACGCCTCTCGCAGCATGGCCGAGGTCAGCACGCTCTGCGCCGCCATGAAGTCCGTCAGGTCGCGGAAGATCGCCGGGTTGCGCTTGACGAAAGCAATAGCGCCCTCAAGGTCGCGCTTCCGGGTACAGATCGGGATCGGCAGGCCGGTCCATTCGATGAAACCCTCGATCTTGTGGCTGTTCGACGGCACCGCGACGAAGGGACAACCCGCCAGCGCCGCCGCATAGACGCCATGGTGCTGCCCGGTCACATAGACCTGCGCCTGGCGCAGCGTCGCGATCATGTCGGGCATGGGGGCAGAGAACATGGTCAGCCGCTGCCCTTCCAGCCCGGCAAAGGCATCGGGCAGCGGCCCGTCCGCGTTCTCGCCGCCAATCACCGTCCCGCTGGTCAGGGCCAAGGCCTCGCCACCCCCGGTAAAGCGCGGATCGGCAGCGGAATCGAGCAGGACCAGAGGCGTGCCACCATAGGCCCGCGCATAGGCCGCAGAGCGCGGCTCGCGCACCGCCAACAGCGCCAGCCCCTCCAGAATGCGCTGGTCCGCGTAGGCATGCATCTGAAACAGCGCGTTGGCCAGAACCACCCGCTTGCCCTCGCGCCTGGCCCGAGCGATCACCCCCATCAGGAACAGCGACCGCGGCCCGTCGTGATGGATTGTGCCCTCGCCGTTCACGAACACCACCTCGGCCGCCGCGAAATCCGCCTCGTTCAGCTGGCGTTCCTTGACGGTGTGGATGCCGACAATCTCGATCTCGGGGATCTCGGCCAGCACATGCCGCAATGACCGCATCACCGCCTTGCAGCCGAAATGCCGCGAGCCGCCGGTGTCGTTGACCAGAAACAGTCGCATCCCAATCCTCCTCGCCCCGCAGGATAACCCACAGCGCGGGACCGAACACAAGCAGCCCGGACGGGATTGCCATCCGCCGGCAAACCGACGATCAAGGGCAAGTCTCTTTGCCCTTGGGCAAATACTCCACGGGTAGGAAGCCGGTTTCGCCACCGGTTCAAGATACCGGCGAACTGCGGAGCGTGTGAAACCCTCCGGGGCCAGCAAGGGGCGGCACGACATGGACTGGATCACCACGCTTGACGATCTGCACGCGCATTACGGCACGCCGGGCGAGGCCGCGACCGCCAAGGTCACGCCGCACCTGACGCCTGCCTACCGCACCTGGATCGACCGCTCGCGGTTCTGCATACTGACGACCGTCGGACCCGAGGGCACCGACGGTAGCCCGCGCGGCGACGAGGGGGCGGTCGTCACCGTCCTTGATCCGCAGACACTGGCGCTGCCCGACTGGCACGGCAACAACCGGATCGACTCGCTTCGCAACATCGTCCGCGATGGCCGCGTCAGCCTGATGTTCCTGGTCCCCGGCGCCAACAACGCGCTGCGGGTGAATGGCACGGCCCGACTCACCGCCGACCCGCAACTCCGCGCGCGGTTCGAAAAGGACGGTAAAGCGCCCCGCACCGTCATCGTGATCCGAATTGCCGAGGCCTACTCCCAATGCGCACGCGCGCTGATCCGGTCGGCCCTCTGGACCGCGGGCGACCAGTCGCAGGGCCTGCCCACAGTGGGGGACATGCTGCGCGAAATCACCGAAGGCCGGATTGACGGTACCGCATACGACGCCGAATGGCCGGAACGCGCTGCGCAAACGATGTGGTAGTCGCACCGCAATCGTAGGGTGGGCGCATCGCCCACCCTACGAAAGGGTCAACTCAACGGGCAGTCCGCGACCTGCAGGTCCAGCGCCAGCCGCGCTTCGGGCCCGTAGCCCAGCCCCGAGACGTTGATATACAGCGACCCGGATTCAGCCCAGACCTCGGTCACCTGCATCGTTGTCCCCGCAGGGTCGATGGCCACCCTATCGAACAGCGCGCATTCCCCCTCGAACCGCAACACATAGCCGTTAAACCGCGCCTCGTAGAACCGGCCGATCCCCTTGGGGTAGCTCAGCTCGATCCGCGAGGGCCCGATCTCGACCGCGACCGGCACCACGTCTAGGCCCCCGGTGAACCCCTCGGGCCCCAGGCCGAACTCGGTCCCTTCGCCCACCGTGACCGTCCGCCCGCGCGCCACCAGCAGGGGGTTTTCGAAGTCGTTCCAGGTCTCGACGGTAAAGGTCACCAGCCGCCCCTCAAGCGTCCCACCGGTCGCCGGGGCCGCCATCAAGGCCGCCAGAAGCAGCCCCCGGATCATGCGAATTTCAGCGCTGCGATCCCGGCCAGGATCAGCAGCACGCCCAGGACCCGCATCAGGTTGACCGGCTCCTGGAACAGGAAGACCGCCGCGATGGCGGTCCCTACCGCCCCGATGCCAACCCAGACCGCATAGGCCGTGCCCACCGGCAGCGACTTCATGGCGACCGACAAAAGGTAGAACGACCCCAGCGCCAGCACGATGGTCACGACCGACGGCACCAGTTTCGTGAAGCCTTCGGAATACTTCAGCCCCAGCGCCCAGCCGGTTTCCATCAGGCCGGCGATGACGACAATC
>JBJTSJ010000065.1:0-4963 GCA_046076605.1 Tabrizicola sp. | reverse complement strand
GCGGACATTCTCGAACACCTCGACGAAGATTTCCTGGTCGTTGAACCGTTCAACCCGGGCGTCCACCAGATTGACGCTCATCCCCCGGTGCATCGACATCCGCCGGGCGATGGACTTGGCCAGGGGCAGGTTGGCGTTGCCAGAAATGATCTTTGGGTCATTCGGCTGCATCGCGGCATCCTTTCCGGCAAACAATAGATCAGGCAGCGGTGCGGCCCGCGGTGGGGAAGGTCCGCTCGGGCCGGTAGGACCGGAAGCTGGACAAGTCCTGCGCGTTGCACTCCGCCTGCCAGCGGCTGCCTGGGACAACGGCGGTGACGACGGGGAAGCGCGCGGCGAAAGCGTCGGTTGCTTCGCAGTTTTCCATCGCGATGGTCACAAGGCCCGCGACCGTGCCGCCTTGCCGTTCCACAAGCTGGATCGCAGCTTCCATCGTACCGCCGGTCTGGATCCACTGGTCGGCCAGCAGAACGCGGGTGCCACGGGCAAAGGCGGGTTGGCGCATCTCCATGTCCTGGGTCTTGCCGGAGTAGTTGGTGAAGCTGACCCGGTCGGTGTCGACACACAGCTTCCCGGCCTTGCGGACCGGAAGGAAGCCCTTGCCGCAGCGCGCCGCAAGCCCCGCGCCCAGCACGAAGCCCATCGCGTCGCAGCCGCCGACCACGTCGAACTCCACCCCTTTCAGGTCGGCGATCAGGTCGTCGAGCAGGTCGGAGAACGCCGCCGCGTTGATGTAGATCGAGGTTGGGTCCAGCCAGGCGAATTTGGGGCCCTTGGTGTTGGGCGACATGAGCGACAGATACCAGCGGTCGTCGCGGGGGCCTTTTGCGCTGTTCAGATCGGGGGGCATTTCGGGGCTCCATAAGCTCGGGTCAGGTCAAGCAACGCCTGCAGGCGCGCGGGGTCGATGTTGTAGAAGTCGCCCTTGCGGTTGATGCCGGTGGCGACAAGGAAGCAGTCCACCTCGGCGGCGTAGTCCATCGCGTTGTCAGGCGTGACGCCCGAGGCGATGGCCATGGGCGCTTGGCCCAGACCGCGGCGGAAGTCGGTGATCTTGGTCAGGTCCGTCGCCTCACCCGTCGCGATGCCAGAGGTGGTGACGACGTCCATGAAGGGCCGGGCGATGCGGGCCGAGTGTTCGTTGAAGGCGGGATCGACGGGCCGCTGCTTCTTGAAGCAGACCCCACCGAAATACATCCCCTGCCAGCCGGAAGCGGCGCGGATGGCCGCGATGGATTCGGCGCGGGTCTGGGTGGGCTGGCGTTCGTCCATGCAGGCATCGTCGGCCCAGTACCCGTCCAGCGCGCAGCCCTCGCCGGCCAGGCGACCGAGGATCGGAAAGGCCACGTCGCCGGGTTGGGCCAGGAAGTTCACCCCCAGCCAGACATCCGGGCATGCGGCGCGGGCGGCGCGCAGGATGGGCAGGAAGGGCTCCACCGGGAAGTCGTGGTTTATCAGCCAGATGCCAGGCGCGCCCAGTCGCACGGCATGGCCGATGTTGGTGAGGGTCTGGGCAAGGTCCTGCACATGGATCACCGGCGTCACCACCGGGCCGGGGCATTTGAACAGGCGATGGAAGGCGCTGCGGTCCATGATCCTCTCCTTGGCCCTCAGGATTAGGAAGCGCTTGGCGATTTGCGAAATTGATAATTACAATGGTCGCATAAGAATCCGAAATGTAGGCGCCGATATGCTGACCAACGTGCCGACCGACCTACTGCGCACCTTCGTGACGGTGGTGGACCTGGGCAGTTATACCCGCGCGGCCGAGGCGCTGGGGCGGACCCAGCCCGCGATCAGCCTGCAGATCCGTCGACTGGAAGAGCTGTTGCGCACCCAGTTGATCAACACCGAAGGCCGCCAATTCAAGCTGACCGACAATGGCGTGGCGCTGGGGCCCTATGCACGACAGATCCTGCGGCTGAATGACGATATCGTCGCGCATTACGCGGCCGAGGCGCTATCCGGCTGGATCAAGGTCGGCCTGCCGACCGACTTTTCCAACACTTTCCTTCTGGGCGCGATCACGCGCTTTGCGGCCAGCCACCCCGAGGTGCGCATCGAGGTCGAAAGCCGCTTGTCACGCGAGTTGCGGCAGATGCTGGCGGCCGACAAGCTGGACCTGGCGGTCGGCATCGCGCCGAGCCTGGAGGAGGCCTATCTGGTCAACTACGCCACCGTCCAGCCGATCTGGGCCGTGGCCGAGGGCTTTGCCTGGAACGGGATCGAGACCCTGGCATTGGTGCGACACCCCGACCCTTGCGAATATGCCGACCGGATGCGTGCGGCGTTACGTGCGGTGCGGAAAAGCTGGAAGACCAAGCTTGTATCGGGCGATGTGGCCGGGCTGCAGGCGGCCGTTCTGGCGGGGATCGGCGCCAGCGCACTGACCCCGGCCACCCTCGTCCCGGGCTTGCGCATCGGCACCGAAGCCGAGGGATTTCCCCCGCTTTCACCCTTGCGGATCGGGCTCTTCTACAAGCACGCCCGTCTGACCAAGGCCCAGCACGGGCTGGCGCAGTGGCTGATGCAGCAGGTCACGCTGTCGGGGCAAGGCACGGCTGCATAAGCAACCCTTATGGAACCATACGCAGACCAAATTTCCGCAATGTGACGGACTGACTCTAAGCTTGCCGGAAGGTCCGAGCGAATCGACCCTTGGGCCGCTGAAACAGGGGATGCCACGATGACCGAACGCCTTCACCTGACCCGCCGCCGCTTGCTTCAAGGCGCCGCGACGACGATCCTTGCGACACCGATGCTGAATCGCGCCTGGGCGCAAGAGGCCACCCAGATCAACATGCTGGCCTGGTATGGCCATGCCGAGCCCGACATCGTCGCCGAGTTCGAAGCGGCGAACAACGTGAAGTTCGTGCCCAAGTACTATGCGGGCGGCGACAACATGCTGGCGCTGATCAGCCAGTCTCCCCCGGGGACCTATGACCTGATCCTGTCGGATGCCGAGTTCGTCCAGCAGCTGAACGCAGCGGGCTACATCGAACAAATGGACGCCTCGCTGTATCCGTTCGACGACTTCTTCCCGGAATTCCAGAAGTTCCCCGGCCACTGGACCGATGACACGCTCTGGTCGGTGATGGTGCGCTATGGCCTTCTGGGCGTCAGCTACAACACCGATGCGCTGACCAAGGAAGAGGCGATGTCCTACAACGCCTTCTGGAACCCGAAGGTCACCGGCAAGGTGGGCCATTTCGACTGGCATCTGCCCTCGCTTGGCCAGATGTCGCTGCTGAACGGCAACAAGCCCCCCTTCGACATCGACGAGGCCGCCTGGGGCGCGGTGCAGGAAAAGACCATGAGCCTGAAGCCGCAGGTCGGGGGCTACTTCGACTATGGCGGAACCTTCAGCAGCCTGAAGAACGGAGAGATGCTGGCGATGGTCGGCATCGGTGACTGGATCACCGGTGTGCTGGAAAAGGACGGGGCCAAAGTCGCCAGCGTCATCCCGGAAGAGGGCGGCATCCAATGGACGGAAAGCTATTCCATCGGCGTCGGCACGACGAAGCACGAGATCATCAACAAGTTCATCAACTACATGCTCGGGGCTGAAGGCCAGGTAAAGTCGATCCAGATGGCCGCCTATCCGGGCCTGTCGCCGAACAAAACCGGCTGGGCGGCGATCCAAGCGGCAAACCCGGATGAAGCCAAACGCTCCGGCCTGATCGAAGGGGCCGAAAACGACCCGATCAAGCTGCTGCGGGAAGGTCGCGTCTTCTTCCGTGACACGCCGAAACAGCAAAGCCTGGAGGACTGGAACGACTTCTGGTCCGACTACAAGTCGGCATAAGGATGACGGGCGGTCCCCAAAGGGCCGCCCTTTTCCCATGGCACGTAAGATCGACCCCTATCCCTACGTCTGGCGCCTGCCGCTTCTGCTCTGGCAGGGTCTGTTCTTCGTCGTGCCGCTGGTCTTCATGGCCGCGATGAGCTTCTGGCTGGTCAAGAACTACCGGATGGAGCCGGCCTTCGCCTTCGACAACTGGGAGCGGATGCTGGGCCGGGGCGCGTTCTGGGATGCCTACTGGCTGACGCTGTGGCGGGCGACCCTCGCAGGGTTTATCGCCAGCGCCATCGCTTTCCCGGCCTCGCTGTTCCTGGCCTTTCACCTGTCTGCCAGCGCGCGGCGGTTCGCGCTTCTGTGCCTGATCGTGCCGTTTTTCACGTCCTTCCTCGTCCGCGCCTATGCCTGGCAGGTGATCCTGGCAGAAAGCGGGCCCGTGAACGCCGTGCTAGGCGGTCTTGGGCTTGGCCCCTTCACCATGCTGAATTCAGGCTTCGGGGCGATGGTCGGTTACCTGACGCTGGTGCTGCCCTTGGTCGTCATCTTCCAGACCTGGAGCCTGGCCGCCATCGACAAGAGCCTGATCGAAGCGGCGGGGAACCTTGGCGCCTCACCCACGCGCACGCTGGTTTCGGTCATCATCCCGGCGGCAAAGACGGGGCTCGTCCTCGGCGCGGTCTTTGCGTTCATCATGACCTTCGGCGATTTCGTCAGCCCCTTCTACTTGGGCGGATCAAAGCCGCCCACGCTGACCATCCTCATCATCGACACCACGAAATCCGGCCAGCAATGGCCTCGTGCCGCGGTGGTGGCGATCATGATGATCCTGACCCTCTTCGCGGTGGCGACGGCGGCGCTGAAGGCCGCCTATGGGATGCGCGGATGAAGGCTTGGTCCGCCATCGGCTGGGTCTACCTAGCAGCCCTCTTCACCTTCATCTTCGCCCCCATCGCGGCGAGCGTGATCTTCTCCTTCAACTCCGACCGCTTTCCGACACTTCCCTTGGGAGAGTTCACCACCGACTGGTACGCCCGCGCCTTTTCGCGGCCAGAGGTGTGGGAGGCGATCGGCAATTCGCTGATCGTAGCCGCTGTCACCTGCGTCATCGCGACCTTCATCGGGTTCGCCACCGCCTATACCGACTTCCGCTACGGCTTCCGGTTC
>JBJTSJ010000064.1:0-2634 GCA_046076605.1 Tabrizicola sp. | reverse complement strand
GATGTTCTGTTCGCATTCCCGATGGCCTTGCTAGCAATCATGCTGGCGGCGTTGATGGGGCCGGGTGTCGCCAACATGATGATCGCGCTCGTCGTGACCCTCATCCCCTACAATACCCGTGTCGTCTATGCGGCGGCCTGTTTGGAACGGGACCAGGCGTATGTCGAAGCCGCCCGCGCGATGGCGACCCCGGATATGAAAATCCTTTTCGTCGAGATGCTTCCGAACGTCGTCGCCGCCTCGGTCGTCTACTCCTGCACCATCATCGGGGCGGTCGTGATCACTGCGGCGGGGCTCTCCTTCCTGGGCCTTGGCGTGCAGCCGCCCACTGCCGAATGGGGCATCATGACCAGCGAGGGTAGAAGCTTCATCTTCAACGCCCCCCATATCGCAGCCGTGCCCGGGATCGCCATCACGATCCTTGTCATGGCGTTCAACCTTCTGGGCGACAGCCTGCGCGACAGCCTTGATCCCCGCACCCGCTTGCGCCTTGTAAAGCCGGCAAAGGAGACCTGATGGCAACCGTCATCCGCAATGCCTCCGTCCTCACGCTGGATGAAAGCGACCGTCTGCATCCGCGTGCCGATGTGGTGATCGAGAATAGCATTATCCGCGCCGTCGGCCCGGGAGCAGCCGAATCCGCACCCCCCGACGCTCTGGTGATCGAAGCTGATGGCCATCTGTTGATTCCGGGCCTCATCAACGGTCACTTCCATTCGCCAGGCAACTTCATGAAGGGCGCGCTGGAGAACTGGCCTCTGGAGCTGTTCATGCTCTACGAGGTTCCTCCCCTGATGGACCGCGTGGCAAGCCCGCGCTTCGCCTATGTCCGCACCATGCTGGGCATCATCGAGATGCTGAAGCAGGGCGTGACGGCGGTACATGACGACTGCTTCTTCGTGCCCGTGGTGACAGAAGGCGAGGTCGACGCCGTCCTCCAGACCTATGCCGACGCCGGGATGCGCGCAACGGTGACGCTGGACCAGCCCAACGTGGCTGAGACGGCGAAATATCCGTTCCTGTCCGACATCCTGCCCGCGGCCTTGCGCGACCGGATGCAGGCTGTTCCGCGCATGTCCGACCGCGAGCTTCTGGACCATTATGCCCGGTACATAGACCGTTGGCATGGCGCTGCCGACGGACGTCTGCGTGCGGCGGTCAGTTGCTCTGCCCCGCAGCGGGTGACCCCGGCCTACTTCCGCGCCCTTGGCCGGATCGCACAAGAGATGGACATCCCCTACAACATGCACATCCTGGAAACCCGGCTGCAGCGGGTCTTCGGACAAGAGGTTCTGGGCAAGTCGCTTGTCCGCTATGCCCATGACCTGGGGGTGCTCACCGAACAGGCGATGGTGATCCATGCGATCTGGATCGATGACGACGATATCCGCCTGATCGCGGATTCCGGGGCATCTGTGGCACACAACCCGGTCTCGAACCTGAAGATTGGCAGCGGCATCATGCGCTGGCGCGCGCTGCGGCAGGCCGGAATCAACGTCTGCCTCGGCAATGACGAAGCGAACACCGATGACGGTATCAACCTTTGGACGGTGGGCAAGGTCGCGGGGCTGATGCACAACACTGCCGACCCCGAGTTCCGGAACTGGATCACCCCGCAAGAGATCCTTGGCAGCCTCACCCATTCTGGCGCGCGGGCGATGCGCCTGCCGGTCCCGACGGGCTGCATCAAGGAGGGCTGGCAGGCGGACCTTGTGCTGCTGGACCTTTCGACCCTGCCGTTCACGCCCCTGAACGATATACGCCGCCAGTTGGTCTATTGCGAAACGGGCAGCTCTGTGCGGACCGTTCTGGTTGGTGGCGAGGTCGTCTTGCAGGACGGTCGCCTGACGCGTGTGGACGAGACGGCACTTCTGGCCGAAGCGCGTGCCTGCGCGGCCGAATTCGCGGATTACATGGCGCGCTGCACATCGGCAGCGGACGAGCTATTGCCGCACTACCGGGCAATGTATGACCGTGCACTCGCGACCCCGGTCGGGATGGATCGCTGGGCACGCCCAGATTTCGCAAAGGAGGGCCCTCGCCGATGACCACGACCCGCGTCCGCGCACGCTATGTCATCGCTTGGGACGGGACGTCGCACCGCACGCTTCGCGACGGCGAGGTCGTCTACCGCGGTGACACGATCCTTTTTGTCGGTCGCGGCTTTGAAGGGCTGGTCAATGTCGAGATCGACGGCGGCAATTCCGTCCTTGGCCCCGGGTTCATCGACCTGAACGCGCTGGGCGATCTGGATACGACGGTTCTGGCCTTCGACAACCAGCCGGACTGGGCGAAGGGGCGCACCTGGCCCGAAGACTATCTCGCTGCGGGCTCGATCGAGATGTATTCGGACGAAGAGCAGACCTTCAAGATGAAGTACGCATTCGCACAGCTGGTCCGAAACGGGATCACCACGGCTCTGCCGATCACCTCGATGTTCTATCGCAAATGGGCCGAGACTTATGACGAGTTCGCCCGGTCCGCCGAAAGCGCCGCCGAGATCGGCATCCGCGCCTACCTTGGCCCATGCTACATGACCGGCGTCGAAGTCGTGCGCAACGATGGCTCTTTCTCCACCCATTTGGACGAGGAGCGCGGCCTGAAGGGCCTCGCCGATGCCCAGGCCTTCATCGC
>JBJTSJ010000063.1:0-3795 GCA_046076605.1 Tabrizicola sp. | reverse complement strand
ACATGCACCAGCGCCCCCGCCTGGTTCAGCCAGGTCAGCGTGAACGAAATCCCGAACTTCACCGGCGTCAGCGCGATCCCCCGCTTCAGCACCGGGCTGCGAGAATTCCACTCCGCAATCGCCGCCTTCCGCGCCCGGTAGTCGCTGGTCCGCTCCAGCTCCGCCACCACCTCATGCCCGATGAAATCCTCCACCGGCATGTAGTAAGGCGTCGACTGGACGGGCTTGGTTCCCACCGGGCCGTAAAAGTTCAGCTTTCGAACCTCCAGGGGCTCCCGCCCTACCGCAAAGGCCACATGGTCCATCACCCGCTCGATCCCGACCATCCCCTGAGGCCCGCCAAAGCCGCGGTAGGCCGTGGCGCTGCAGGTGTTGGTCTTCAGCCGGTGGCTCTCGATCCGGATATGGGACAGGTGATAGCAGTTGTCCGCATGCAGCATCGCCCGGTCCGCCACCGGCAGCGAAAGGTCCTGCGACCACCCGCAGCGGAAGAGATGCGTGAACTCCAGTCCAAGGATACGCCCCTCATCGTCCACCCCAGCGCGATACTTGATCCGCAGATCATGCCGCTTGCCCGTGATGACCATGTCGTCATCCCGGTCGTATCGCATCCGGCAGGGCCGCCCCAGCCGGGCAGCCGCCACCGCACAGGCAATCGCCAAAGCGTTGCCCTGGCTCTCCTTCCCGCCAAACCCGCCGCCCATCCGCCGCACTTCCACCCGCACCGCACTCATCGGCAGATGCAGCGCATGCGCCACCTTGTGCTGCACCTCGGTCGGATGCTGGGTCGAGGAATGGACGACCATGTCGCCCCCCTCCTGCGGCACCGCCGCCGCGACCTGCCCCTCGAGGTAGAAGTGCTCCTGCCCCCCCACCTCGAACGACCCCTCAACCATGCGCGGCGCCTCAGCAATCGCCCGCGCCGCATCCCCCTTGGCCCAGACCAACGGCCCCTGCTCTAACCGGCTGTTCGCCGCCAACGCGTCATCGACCGTCAACAGCGCAGGCAACTCTCGATAGGTCACCTTCCCCAACCGCGCCGCCTTCCGCGCTGCCAGATGGCTCTCCGCCACCACCAGGAACACCGGCTGCCCAACGTAATGCACCTTGCCCACGGCGAGCAAAGGCTCGTCATGCGCCGAGGGCGAGCAATCCGGCATGTCAGGCAGATCCTCCGCCGACAGAACTGCAATCACGCCAGGGGCCGCCCGAACGGCGGACAGGTCTAGCCCAGTGATCTCGCCATGCGCCACGGTCGAAAGACCAAAGGCCATATGCAGCGCATTGGCCGGGAACGACAGATCGTCGATATACCGCGCCTGCCCGGTCACATGCAGCGGCGCCGCGTCATGCGGAAGCGCTTTCCCCATGCTCATGGCGCCACCTCCAGCACCGAGACCGGCACGCCATTCAGATCATGGAAATACCGCCGCAAAAGGTTCTGCGCCGTCAGCATCCGGTACCCAGCCGAGGCCCGCATATCCGTTAGCGGCGCAAAATCCCCCGCCATCGCCTCCGCCGCTGCCTCAACGCTGGCTTCGGTCCAAGCATTCCCCAGCAGCGCCGCCTCAGCCAAGGACGCCCGCTTCGGCACCCCCGCCATCCCACCGAAGGCGATCCGGGCATCGCGGACCACGCCACCCTCGACAGTCACATTGAAACACCCGCAGACCGTCGAGATGTCCTGATCGAACCGCTTCGAAATCTTGTAGCACCGCAGGGCAGGCGCAAACTCCGGGAACGAAACCCCCGCCACGAACTCGCCCGGCCTCCGGTCCTGCTTGCGATACTCCAGGAAGAACGCCTCCAGCGGCAGCGACCGCATCTCATCGCCCCGCCGCAAATGCAGTGTCGCCCCCAAGGCAATCAAGGCAGGAGGCCCGTCCCCGATGGGCGAGCCATTCGCAATGTTCCCCCCGATCGTTGCCGCATTCCGCACCTGCACCGAGGCATACCGCCGCAGAAGCTCGCCAAACGACGGCAACCGCTCCGCCACCGCGTCACGCAAAGCCGAGATCGTCACACAGGCCCCGACATGCAGCTGCCCACCCTGCACCTCGATCCCTTTCAGGTCCTCGACGCCGTTCAGAAAAGCCACCGGCCGCAAGTCGCGCAGCTGCTTGGTCACCCAAAGCCCCACGTCCGTCGCACCGGCCACCAGCACCGCATCAGGGTGCTCCACATACCACTCCGCCAGCGCATCGGAATCGCGGGGCCGGAACACCCCCGCCTCCCCCGCCGCAAACTCAGCTACCGCAGCGCGGTCCGAGACCATCCACTCCGGCACCGGCTCCGCCGCCGCTGCCTCCGCCGCCCGCACAATCGGGGCATACCCGGTACACCGGCACAGGTTCCCCGCCAGCGCATCATCATGCGCCCGGTCGCCGTTCAAATGCGCCACCGCCATGCTGACCACAAACCCGGGAGTACAGAACCCGCACTGCGACCCATGATGCGAGACCATCGCCGTCTGCACCGGGTGCATCTCGCCCTTGGGACCGGAAATCCCCTCGACCGTCCGCACCGCCTTGCCATGCAGCTGGGGCAGGAACAGGATGCAGGCGTTCAACGCCTTCGAGCCCTCGGCATCGGTGACCATCACCGTGCAGGCTCCGCAATCACCCTCGTTGCAACCTTCCTTTGTCCCGGTATGGCCACGCCCACGCAGCCAATCCAGCAAGGTTCGCGTCGGGGCTTCCCCCTCGACGCGAACCGGCGTTCCGTTCAACAGAAACGCTACAGTCATCCGTCAGCCCGCCGCGGTCTCCCCGTTTGGAGCACTTTGCGTGGTCGCCCGATGCGGCGTAAAGCGACCCACGCGCCCCTTCTTCTGATTATCATTCCATCAAGCGCGGCCTGCCGATTCAAGGCAAGAACAAACTTATCGCCAAAAGATGAAGCTGTTTTCAGGATTTGCCGTAAATTCAGGCTGCCACGTCGCTGAAAGCCGACGGACGCAGGGGTAAGGCATCCCCTACTCGCATCCTTCCGGCCTGCCGTCTAGACCCAGTATCATTCGCACACATACAATGGATTTCTCCCCATGGACTTCGCAACCACCCTCAAGTTTGCTCACGTTCTCGCCGCCGTCCTCTGGGTCGGCGGCGGTTTTGCCACCATCATCGCGGGCATCGTCCTCGCCGGTCGCGCCACTGCCCTGACCCAGCTTGCCATCGTGCAGGCGGTCGTCCTGCTGGCCCCGCGGCTCTTCATCCCGGCGTCGATCTTCACGCTGGCCAGCGGTGTGACCCTACTCTTCGTCGCGGGTTGGGGCTGGCAGCCCTTCACCGTCCTCGGCCTCGCGGGCGTGATCTTCACCGCCGGGTTCGGCGCCCTCGTCCTCGGCCCCTCCTGCGAGCGTGCCCTGAAACTGGCAGACACTCACGGGCCCGACGCCGCGATCCCCTCGCTCCGCCGCGTCCAGCGGTTGGCGCTGATGGACTATGCCGTCCAGTTCGCCATCGTCTTCCTGATGGTCGTAAAGCCTTCGTGGGGCGATTTCGCCGTCTTCGGCGGGATCGGTGCGATCATCGTCCTCGCTGCCTTGGCAGCCCTGCGTCCCGTGCCGCACGTTACGGTCTAGGGACCTGAACTCCCGCAGCCCGGACCTGCAAAGTTTCGGGCTGCACCCCGGGTGCCGATCTGACAGGATGATCCCGACCAACAGCGGGACCGGATCATGCTGACCTTCTACTACACCCCCAAGACCTGCGCGCTTGCGACCCACATCGCCCTGATCGACGCCGGGGCCGACTACACGCTCCGCCGGATCGACTTCAAATCCGGCGAACAGCG
>JBJTSJ010000062.1:0-2728 GCA_046076605.1 Tabrizicola sp. | reverse complement strand
GTCGCGGACGACGCCGAAGCCGTTCTTGGTGCCGACGACGAAGGTGAAGAACCCATCGAGATCGGTCAGCGTCGCCTCAAGCGCGTTGCCCAGCGTCTCGCCCGTTTGCAGCTTGTGGCTGATGAAGGCGGCGCCAACCTCGGTGTCGTTCTCGGTCTCGAAGGTCATGCCGAGGCGGCGAAGCTCGCGCCGGACGCCGTTGTGGTTCGAAAGCGAGCCGTTGTGGACAAGGCACTGGTCCGCCCCGGTGGAGAACGGGTGCGCACCCATCGTCGTCACGGCGGATTCCGTGGCCATGCGGGTGTGGCCAATGCCGTGGGTGCCTTTCATCTTCGACACTTCAAAACGGGCGGCCACGTCCTTGGGCAGGCCCACTTCCTTGAAGATCTCGATCGAGTCCCCCGCGCTCATGACCTTCACGTTGGGACGAAGGTGCGACAGCGCGGACCGTGCAGCGTCCAGCTGCGCCAGCGGCACCTCCAGCACGGCATGGGTCGACTTGACCAGCATGGTCACCGGCTGACCGATGGCGTCATGCAGGTCGCCGTCCAGGTCCTTGAAGTCCTTCTCCGGATGCGCCGACTGGATCGTCAGCTTGCCCAGACCGTCCTTCGCCCCGCCGTAAATGGCGATGCCCGCGCTGTCGGGGCCACGGTCGGTCATGGTGATCAGCATGTCCGTCAGCATGGCACCAAGCTGCGGTTCCAGCTTCGGGTCCTTCAGGAATAGTCCAACGATGCCACACATGGATTCGTCTCCTTCTCGTCGTTGCCTTGACGCTAGCACCGTCCTCGAGGCCTATCAACTGGGGAGAAACAAATTTCACCTGACGGGAAAATCACCGCCCAAGGATCGGGCATGTGCGGTTTTTCTTGACAGAATGTCGCAGGTGGCTTTCCCTTTGGAAAACAATTTTGCCGCGTAGGGAAACGACGTCCGGGCTGCGTCGGGGGGCGGCAGAACAAACAGCCCAAGGGAGGGAAATGTGGGAGACCTTAATCAGCGGATTGAGGCGATGCACAAACGCGACGTGCTGGTGGCATGGGCGTTCGTGATCGGCCTCTGGTTTGCCGTGATCTTCGTCGCGCTCGCAACCTGGGACCTAGCGCCGACCAGCGGCGCGCGGACCCTGCTTCTGATCGGCGGGGCCATCGTCCTGGTGTTCAACACGGCCGCCATCATAGCGATGCTGCGGCATTACCGTGAGGACCGCGACTTCATGTACGGCCTCGACATCAAGTTCCTCGACGAAGCGAAGGGGAGGAAGTGATGGCGCATTACGAACCCCCGAAGCAGGGCAAGGCCAGCCAGCTGATCGACGTCATCGTGCTGGTGGTGCTGACCGTCGGCGCCCTGTTCGTCCCCTTGTGGATGGGCATGGCCGGCGCGGCCAAGTCTGTCGCCACCCCGGTCGAGGCCCCCACCTGGGAAACCCTCGGCCAGACCGAGGCACAGTCGGCCAAGTACGAAGCGCTGGGTTACACGCCCGAGACGGCGCATGACCTGATCCTCGCGCGCTTTGACTACAGCTTTTCGGTCGGTGCGCTGGTCACGATGGTGGCGGTCATCCTGCTTTATTACTTCCTGATCCTGCGGTTTTCCGAAGTGGAATACCGCGAGGTCATCTCAGAAAAATTCGGGGAGTGACCGACATGGACCTCTGGAACTGGCTTGAATACGCGGCCTGGGCGCTGTCTGCGGCCTTTGGTCTGCACATGGCCATCGACTGGCTGAAAACCGACTCAACCTATTCGGAAGACGTCCTCACCTCCTCGCGCGAAGGCGAGCTTGAGGCGATGGCCGAAGAGCGGAAGGGGCACTGACATGGCTGACGTGGACATCACCTCGCAAACCATGGACGGCATGGGGCCGCACGGCACCAAGGTCGGCCTCCTCCGCGTCCTCGGCCCCGCCCACGTCTGGGCGCTTGGCGTCGGCATCGTTCTCGTCGGCGAATACATGGGCTGGAACTTCGCCGTCGGCAAAGGCGGCGCTTATGCCGCGCTGATCGCCTGCTGGTTCGCGGGCATCCTCTACACCTGCGTCGCGATGATCGACTCTGAGGTCACCTCGACCGTCGCCTCGGCGGGCGGCCAATACACCCAGGCCAAGCACATCATCGGCCCGCTGATGGCCTTCAACGTCGGCCTCTACCTCGTCTTCGCCTACACGATGCTGGAAGCCGCCAACGCGATCACCGCGGGCTACCTCTTCTCGGTCGTGGCGACAATGAGCGGACATGCCGACGCGCTGGACCAACGTCCCTTCATCATCCTCGTCATCATGTTCCTGGCCTGGCTGAACTATCGCGGCGTGCTGGCGACGCTGACCTTCAACCTGGTCATCACCGCCATCGCCTTCATCGCGATCATCATCCTGTTCCTGTCCACCTCCGGCATCCTCGGCGGCGGCATCATGGAGCATGCAGCGCTGTTCGAAGGCCACGAGCTTCCCTACGGCTGGATCGGCGTCCTCGCCGCCATGCACTTCGGCCTCTGGTACTACCTGGGGATCGAGGGCACCACGCAAGCGGCCGAGGAAGTTCGCTCCCCCGCCCGCGCGCTCCCGTTCGGCACGCTGGCCGGGATCATGACCCTGCTGATCGCGGCAACGCTGACCTGGTACATCTGCGTCGGCATCATCCCCTGGGAATATCTTGGCGACGGGGTGAACGGGGCTGTGGCACCCTTGTTCACTGCGGCTCAGATCTCGGGTTCGTCCTTCCTGA
>JBJTSJ010000061.1:0-10264 GCA_046076605.1 Tabrizicola sp. | reverse complement strand
CTTGCCTGTCACGCGCAACAGTCGCCCCGCGATCACCGCGCGGCGAAAGCGTTCGTAGACATTGGCCCAGATCACCACGTTCGCTGTCCCAGTCTCATCCTCCAGCGTGACGAAGATCACCCCCTTGGCCGTCCCCGGCCGCTGCCGGACCAGCACCAGCCCCGCCACCGTGACCCGCGCGCCTGCAGGCGGCTCGCCCAGCCGGGCGGCCTGCAGGGCCTTGGGCGGGCGCGGCCAGGAACCGCGCGGGGCACGGGGTAGGATCATCGTCATGAGAACAATAATAGAACATGTGCCGCAAAGGACAAGCCCGCTCCCCTCTGGCAAATCGGCCCGGACTGGCCTATGTCACGTCAGACGATCCCTGGAGACCGACATGGCGAAGATCACTTACGTCGAACACAATGGCAAAGAGCACGTCGTCGAGGTCGCGAATGGCCTGACCGTGATGGAAGGCGCGCGCGACAACGGCATCCCGGGGATCGAGGCCGATTGCGGCGGCGCCTGCGCCTGTTCGACCTGCCACGTCTACGTGGACCCGGCCTGGGTCGACCGCCTGCCGAAGAAGGACCACATGGAAGCCGACATGCTGGACTTCGCCTGGCATCCCGATCCGGCGCGGTCCCGCCTGACCTGCCAGCTCAAGGTCAACGATGCGCTGGATGGCCTGCGCGTGCAGATGCCGGAAAAGCAGATCTGACCGACCCGCGCCTCGGGCTGTCAGTCCGGGGCCTTGCCCAGCCGGTCGGCCTTGCGCCGCACCAGCATCGTGCGCAAATCGTGCATCGCGAGCAGCAGCGCGTCCGTCACCGCCTCCAGCTGGGAATCGGTGGCCTTCGACTGCGCCCATTGCGTGGTCAGGTTCAGATGGTCCACCGTCCGCAGGATGTCATCGACCTCGCGCGCGGCAAGCTGGGCCTGCCGCGCGGCCAGCCATTCCTCGATCGCCGCCCGGTCCGCCTCGGTCAGCTCCACCTCGCCATGCGGCTTGATGTTGCCGTTCTTCACGTTGACCGTGGCGATCTCGTCCATCTCGATCCGGCGCTGACGGTTTTCCGTGCCGATGCGGAAGACCGCCGCGCCGTTCTCGCGCACCCGGAAGTAATAGTCGGGAAGGTCAGCGGTCATCGTTCAATCGATCCATTGCCTGCGCGGCCCGGGACAACCCCGGCATTCCACCCTGCCATTCCTTCAATAGCGCGGCAGAATCGTCAACCCTGCCGTCAGATCAGGCTGGCGCAGAAGCGCTGGATGCGGGTGCAAGCCTCATGCAGCACCTCGTCCGAGGTCGCATAGCTGACCCGGAAGTTCGGCGACAGGCCGAAGGCCGCCCCGAAGACGACCGCGACCCCGGTTTCCTCCAAGAGAGCCGAGGCGAAGACCTCGTCGTTCGAGATCACCACCCCGCCTGGCGTGGCCTTGCCGATTACACCTGCGATGTCGGGGTAGACATAGAACGCCCCCTCGGGCTTCGGGCAGCGGATGCCCTTGGCCTGGTTCAGCATGCTGACCACCAGGTCGCGTCGCCCCTGGAACACCTTCCGCCAGTCGGCCAGAAACTCCTGCGGGCCGGTCAGCGCCTCCAGCGCGGCATACTGGCTGACGGAGGAGGGGTTCGAGGTCGACTGCGACTGGATCGTCCCCATCGCCTTGATCAGCGCCACCGGCCCGCCGGCATAGCCGATCCGCCAGCCGGTCATCGCATAGGCCTTCGACACGCCGTTGCAGGTCAGCGTCCGGTCGTAAAGGCCTGGCTCGATTTCCGCAGGGGTGCAGAATTCGAAATCGTCGAAGACCAGGTGTTCGTACATGTCGTCCGACATCACCCAGACCTGCGGGTGGCGCATCAGGACGTCGCACAGCGCCTTCAGCTCCTCCCGCGTATAGCCTGCGCCGGTGGGGTTCGAGGGGCTGTTGAAGATGAACCACTTGGTCTTCGGTGTGATTGCGGCTTCCAGCTGCTCGGGCGTCAGCTTGAAGTTGGTCTCGATCCCCGCCACCACCGGCACCGGCGTCCCGCCCGCCAGCAGCACCATGTCGGGGTAGCTGACCCAGTAAGGTGCCGGGATGATGACCTCATCCCCCGGATTGCAGGTCGCCATCAGCGCATTGTACAGGATCTGCTTGCCGCCGGTGCCGACGGAAATCTGCTGTGGTGTGTAGGTCAGCCCGTTCTCGCGCAGGAACTTGGAACAGATCGCCGCCTTCAGTTCCGGGATGCCGTCCACCGCCGTATAGCGCGTCTTGCCGGTGTCGATGGCCCGCTTGGCCGCCTCGCGGATGTTTTCCGGCGTGTCGAAATCCGGCTCGCCCGCGCCCAAGCCGATGACATCGCGCCCCTCGGCCTTCAGCACCTGCGCCTTGGTCGTCACCGCGATGGTGGGCGAGGGTTTGACGCGCGACAGGGTGTCAGAGAGGAAGGCCATGCTGCGCCCCTTTCGGCGATGGAACTTTGCTTGCGCCTGTCTTAGGGTCCGCCCCGATGCGGTTCAAGCGGGAACGGTGGGCAGATGGGCGAGACGGCTGAAGCACGCCTGAAGCGGATGGCGATGCGATCCTGGCGGCGCGGGACCAAGGAGATGGACCTGGTGCTCGGTCCGTTCGCCGATGCCAGCCTTGCCGGGATGACCGGGGAGGATCTTGACCTTTACGATGCGCTTCTGGCCGAGAACGACCAGGACCTGATGGCTTGGATTCTGGGCCAATCCGCGCCACCACCTGCGCTGGCGGGGCTTCTGGCGCGGATCACCGCCTTTGCCGAGACGCGACTTTCGCGCGAAAAATAATCGAAGTTCTTGCCAAGTTTACGGAATGTTTGCGGTTTGTGCCGATTCTACCCCCGTCCGAACGGTGGAGAAACGGTATGACAATGTATGCCCCGGTGCTGGATGGGTCGCAAAAGGCGTTCCTGTCCTGCTACCTTGACAACCTTGCCCTGGTCGAACGGCTGCACCGGCTGCTGCTTGACGTGATCAAGGACGAATTCGAACGGCTGTCGATCCTGGAAATCAACTCGGTCCAGGCGCTTTTGCTGTTCAACATCGGCGAGAATGAAGTGACGGCGGGTGAACTGAAGTCGCGCGGCTACTACCAGGGCTCGAACGTCAGCTACAACCTGAAGAAGCTGGTGGAACTGGGCTACATGCACCACCAGCGATCCGAGATTGACCGCCGCTCGGTGCGGGTGCGGCTGACCGAAAAGGGGCGCAATGTGCGCGGCCTTCTGTCCGACCTTTTCGCCCGCCATGCCGAAGGGATCGAGAAACGGGCGCTGATCGACGCCTCTGGCATGGATGAAATCAACATGTCGCTGAAGCGGATGGAACGGTTCTGGACCGAACAGATCCGCTACATCTACTGACGCCGCAGCATCGTCCGGAGTCGGGTTTTCGGTCGGGCGACGGCGTCAGGGGCGCCCGGTGCCATGAGTGCAAAGACCACGATGACCTCTGCCAGCACCCTGCTGATCCTGCTTGCATCGTGCTGGCTGCGGCTGGCCGACAGTGCCCGGTTCAGTTGACCTTCCGGGCAGGCAGGAAGGGCAGGGGGGCGACCGGCAGGCCCTCCTCGATCATCGCCCGTGCCTCGTCCGGTTTCGCCTCGCCGTGGATCGCGCGGCCCGGGGCGTCTCCCGCGTGAATCGCCCGCGCCTCGGCAGCGAAGTTCATCCCCACATACTCCGAGTTTTCCTCGATCTGTCGCTTCAGTTCCGCGATCTGTGCCTCAAGCTCGGACGCGGGGGCGGTCAAGTCGGGGCGACTGTGCGGCCCGGGTTGCGGGGCGGCGGCGGCATTGCGGGCGGGCCGAACCGCCGGGGCCATCAGGTCCTTGCGGACTTCGCTTGACCCGCAGACCGGGCAGGCAACCTGCCCCGCGGCCTGCAGCGCGGCAAAGGCGTCGGCGCCCTTGAACCAGCTTTCAAACCCGTGGTCCCCGGCGCAACGAAGACTGTAGCGGATCATATCTCGTCAGCCTGCTTACTATTCGACCTCTACCTAACGAGGCCCGGCAAAACGTCAATGCCCCCGGCCCTTGCCATCCTTGCGGCGCGGGCGCTGATTGTCGTCGTCATCGTCGGCCGCGATTGGCGCCGGACGGCCGTCTTCGGGGGGCGTGAAGCCCGCGATGATCTGCGACAGCTCGGGCTCGGCGACCAGGCGTGCGGCCTC
Organism: Tabrizicola sp.; assembly: GCA_046076605.1. GTDB lineage: Bacteria > Pseudomonadota > Alphaproteobacteria > Rhodobacterales > Rhodobacteraceae > Tabrizicola. The sequence continues at coordinate 6,095 of JBJTSJ010000061.1, read as the reverse complement.
GTCCAACGGGAACCACTTGCGCTGGCGTTCCTTCACCTCGGGAAAGGTTGCGGCCTGCTTCGTCACCCGAAGCCCGTAGACCGCGACGGCACAAGGGACCGTGGCCGTAAGCGACAGACCCTTCTGATAGCCAAAGCGACCGATACAAAGCGGGTTGATCTGGCCGTTCACCCCGGCTTCTTCCCAGGCCTCCTGCGCGGCGGCGGCTTCGGGTGCAAGCCCCGCCATCGGCCAGCCTTTCGGGATCACCCAGCGCCCCGTGTCACGGCTGGTGATCAGCAGCACCTCTACCCCGGTGTCGCCATCGCGCCAGCACAAGGCCCCATACTGCAACTTCGCCTGTCCCCGACCGGCGCCCTGCGCCGGTACCTTGTCTTGCCAACCCATCTCACGCCTACCTGACCGCCCGTTAACCGGGACTGGCATCTGCTCTTATCCTCCACATCAATATGGCATGGCTGTGGAAAAAATCACAGGGAAAACGGGAAAGTTTGACCTGAAACGGGGTCGGCTTATCTGACTTTTCGCAGCAGGATGCAAAAGGAGGCAGCATGATCCGGTTCCTGACCAGCCTTTTGGCAGGCCTTGTCGCCCTGTCCCCGGCCTGGGCTGCGGACGGTTTCCGCTTTGCCTTGATCGACGGCGGGGTGATCGACCTGGACGACTGGCGCGGCAAGCCAGTGCTGGTGGTCAACACCGCCTCGCTCTGCGGCTATGCCGGGCAGTTCGACGGGCTGCAGGCGCTGCACGAACGGTTCGGGGACAAGGCGCTGATCCTGGCGGTGCCGTCGAACGATTTCGAGCAAGAGCTGGCGGACGAGGCGGCGGTCAAGGAATACTGCGCCTTGACCTTCGACCTGACCCTGCCGATGACCGAGATCACCCACGTCAAGGGCGATGGGGCGCATCCGTTCTATGCCTGGGTCGAGGCGCAGACGGGCTTTGTCCCCGGCTGGAACTTCAACAAGGTCCTGATCGCACCCGATGGCAGCATCGCCGGGACCTTTGGCGCACCGGTCAAGCCCGAGGGCCACCAGATCGCCGGGCGGATCGAGGCGATGCTGGAATGATCGTCGCGCCGCCGCCGGCCCCTGTCGGGACGGTGGCCGCCCCCTTGTTCATCGGGTCCGAAATCTATCGCGGCTCGTCCTATGGCGCGCGTCATCCGCTGCGGGTGCCGCGCGTGTCCACCGTGATGGACCTGGCCCGCGCGCTCGGCTGGCTGCCGCCCGACCGGTTCCGCACCAGCCCCCGGGCAAAGCCTGCGGCCCTGGCCCTCTGGCACGACCCGGCCTACATCGCCGCCCTGCAAGCGGCCGAAACCCTGGGCGAAGCCACCCCCGAGATGCGCGAGCGGTTCCATCTGGGCACCCTGGCCAACCCGGTCTTCCCCCAGGTCTACCGCCGCCCGGCGACCGGGGCCGGGGGCGTGATGCTGGCGGCCGAACAGGTGGCAGCCGCGCCTGGCGTCATCCACATCCCCGGCGGGGGCACGCACCACGGCCTGCCGGGACGGGCAAACGGGTTCTGCTACCTGAACGACGTGGTCCTGGGCATCAAGGTCCTGCAGCGCAGCCTGACTCGGATCGCCTATGTCGACCTCGACGCGCATCATTGCGACGGGGTGGAGCTGGCTTTCACCGGCGATCCCGGGGTGCGGATGATCTCGGTGCACGAGGAAGGCCGCTGGCCCTTCACCGGCGCGCTTCAGGATACCGCCCGCGGCAGCGCCTTCAACCTGCCGGTCCCGCGGGGCTACAACGACAGCGAGGCGCGGGCGGTCCTGCACGGGCTGATCCTGCCCCGCGTCACCGAATTCCGCCCCGAAGCGCTGGTCCTGCAATGCGGCGCCGATAGCCTGACCGAAGACCCGCTCTCGCGCCTGACCTTGTCGAACCGCGCGTATCTTGAGGCGGTGCAGGCGCTGGTCCCCCTTGCCCCCCGCGTCCTGGTGCTGGGCGGGGGAGGTTACAACCCCTGGTCGGTCGGGCGGCTGTGGACGGCGATCTGGGGCCTTCTGTCGGGACGAGAGTTGCCGGACCGGCTTCCCCCCGCCGCCCGGGCCGTGCTAGAGGGACTAAGCTGGAATGGCGGCGCCAGACCCCCGCCTGCGGCTGATATGCTGGAAAACCTTCTCGACGACCCCCGCGAAGGCCCGGTCCGGGCCGAGATCCGCGACCGCCTGGCGGTGCTGGCGCGGCGATGATCCGGGCCTTTCTTGGCATCGACCTGCCGCAACCCGTGCGCGGCGCGCTTCAGGTGCAGCAGTTCCTGTTGCCCATGCCGCGCAAGGTGGAACCGGAAAACCTGCACCTCACCCTCGTCTTCCTGGGCGAGGTGCCCGACCCGGTGCTGGAGGCCGCGCATGACGGCTTTGACGCCCTGCGTGAGCCGCGCTTTACCCTGCAGCTGCAGGGCCTCGGCCTGTTCGGCAAGGCCAAACCTCACGCCGCCTGGGCCGGTGTCGCCCCCTCGGCCCAACTCACCCGCCTGCAGGCCAAGGTCGAAACCATCGCCCGCCGCGCCGGGTGCCCGATAGACAGCCGCAAGTTCACCCCGCATGTCACCCTTGGCCGCTTTCCGACCCCCGAACCTGCCGACCTCGCCCGGCTGGAACGCGCCGTCGCCCTGGGCACAAGCTTCCGCACCGACCCGTGGGAGGTGACCGAGCTGACCCTCTGGCGCAGCCACCTGACGTCGCGTGGCCCGCAGTACGAGGTGCTGGTCCGCTATCCGCTGGCCTGACGCGCGCTCCTTGACAGGGGCAGCGGCCTCATGCAGCACGGGCACCAGCCTTTCGGAGACCCGCAATGAAGATCGCCCACCGCGAGATCGGCCCCGGCCACCCCCCGCTTGTCATCGCCGAGATCGGCATCAACCATGGCGGGGACCTGGCTGTCGCCAAGGAAATGGTGCGCCTCGCCGCCGGTGCGGGCTGCGAGATGATCAAGCACCAGACCCACATCCTCGAAGACGAGATGACCGACGAGGCCAAGTCGATCTTCCCGCCCAATGCCGATGTCTCGATCTGGCACGTGATGGAGCGCTGCACCCTGACGCGTGACGAAGAGGCGGAACTCAAGCGCTACACCGAAAGCCTTGGCCTCATTTGGATCTCCACCCCCTTCTCCCGCGCCGCCGCCGACTGGCTGGAAACGCAGGATGTCCCCGCCTACAAGATCGGCTCGGGTGAGGCTGACAATCTGCCCCTGATCCGCCACATCGCGCGGAAAGGGAAGCCGGTGATCTTGTCCACGGGCATGCAAACCATTGAAACCATTCGCGCTTCGGTTGACATCCTGGACAAGGCGGGCATCGAATACGCGCTCTTGGAATGCACGAACCTCTATCCCAGCCCGGCGGAAATCGTCTCGCTGCGGGGCGTGACAGAGCTGAAGAACGCCTTCCCGAAGGCCGTCGTCGGCTTCTCCGACCACTCCATCGGCCCGGAAATGGCGCTGGCCTCGGTGGCGCTGGGGGCCTGCATCCTGGAACGCCACTACACCGACACGCGCTATCGCAAGGGGCCGGACATCATCAACTCGATGGACCCGGCGGAACTGCGGTTCCTGATCGACCGGTCGAAGGAAATCTGGATCGCTGCCAACAACCCCAAACAGCGGTCGGCACCCGAGGAAGACGTCTACCGCTTTGCCCGTGGGTCCGTGGTGGCCGACAAGGACCTGCCCGCAGGTCACGTCATCCAGGAGGCGGACATCTGGGCCCGCCGCCCGGGCTCGGGTGAAATCGCCGCCTATGACTTCGACAAGGTCCTGGGCAAGCGTCTGACCCGGGCGGTCACCCGGAACACCCAGCTGAAATGGAGCGACCTCGGGTGATCCCCGGCTGGAAGATCCGGCGGGAACTGGACCGCGCCTCGCAACGCCTGCGCGCGGCCCTGGGCAGGTTCTATGAACCTTTCATCCAGCGCCGCTATGACCGCCAGCGCACCAGCCTGGTCAAGGTGTACCCGGGCGGCCTGCCGCTGACGGACAAGGTGGCGCTGGTGCTGACCTACCAGCCCAAGGGCTTTTCCGCCTCGCTGATGCAGACCTGCGCGCATCTGCGGTCGAAGGGCTATGCGCCGATGGTGGTCTGCAATGCCCCGGCGACCGACGGGGAAATCGCCCGTCTTGCGCCGCATGTCTGGTCGATCCTGACGCGCCCGAAATACGGCTATGACTTCGGCGGCTACCGCGACGGCATTCTGCACCTGCGCGACATCGGCGTCGTGCCGCAGCACTTCATCATCCTGAACGACAGCATCTGGTATCCGCTGAACGACGCCGACACGCTGATCGAACGGATGGAGGCGTCGGGCTTCGGCCTGGCGGGCGCGATCCTGCAGGAAGGCGATCCGGCAAAGAAGGCCCGGTCCAGCCGGCACCGGGATTTCATCGAATCCTTCTTCTACCTGGTCAGCCGCGCCTGCTTTGAAAGCCCCGCCTTCACCCGGTTCTGGACAGACTTCCCGATGTCGAACCTGAAATTCAACGCGGTCTACGCCGGTGAGCGGCGCTTTTCCCGGGTGATGGAGGAGGCAGGCCAGTCGGTTGGCTGCATCCTGACCCGCGCCGCGATGCTGGATGCGCTAAAAGTGCAAAGCGCGGATTTCCTGCGGAAGACGCTGGCCTATGCGGCCTATACCGACCCAGGGTTTGAAGCGGAGGGTGCGACCCTTCTGGCTGAGTTTTCCCCCGACGAAAGGTGGCGCCAGCGCGCCTTGGCGCATGTGACCGAGGTCACGCGCAAACGGCATTTCCATGCCTCGTTCTCTTATGCCTCGATCAGCCTGCTGAACGTGCCCTTCATCAAGAAGACCTCTGGCACGATCCTCAGCAAGGGCTATGGGCTTCTGCACCTGAAGATGCGCCAGCAATACCTGCGCGCGGTCGAAGCGGGCGATCTGCCGCCCCCCGGCACCGAAGTGCGGGAGGAAATCCTGGCGCGGCAGGGCGAGGGCGCACTGCTGATGCCCGGAAAAGCCGCATCCGGCGCGGATCGCGGCTGATCTTGGCCCGGCCAATGGGCGAAATGCTGCGCCGGACGCGGCTATCGGACAACCGGGACTTGCGCAGCGCGGCTCGGATGCTAGCAAGAGGCTGAATTTGTGCAGGGATGGTGGCATCATGTGCGGTGTGCGATGCTGGCTTGACGGCGGTCTGATCCGACTTGGCCATGCACGCGAAGCGGCCTGCGAAAGCGGGGCAGCGCTGCAGGATCGGAGCTGACACATGGCCCTGCCGCCCCTTTGGAAAGTCCGGCGAGAACTTGAGCGCATCCGCGTCAAGTCGGTACATTTCGCCGGTCGCTGGATTTACGACCCTATCCGCAAGCCGATCTATGACCGAACCTCGCAATGGCGCGTCCGGGTCACGTCTGGGGACTCTGCCCTGACCGACAGGGTTGCCGTTTTCGTCATGTACCAGCCCAAGGGCGTGGCGCAGTCGATCCTGCTGACGCTTTGTCACCTGCGGCAGAATGACTATTCGGTGCTTGTGGTCTCGAACGGTGCCCTGCGCCCCGAGGACCGCGCGACGCTGGCCGCGAACTGCGCCGTGCTCATGGAACGGCCAAACGTCGGCTACGATTTCTGCGCCTACCGGGACGGCATCCGCCATCTCTGGTCGCTGAAGCACGACCTGTCGCGGCTGATCCTGATGAACGACAGCACTTGGTTTCCGCTCCGCCGCGACGATGACAGCCTGGCGCGGATGGAGGCGCTGGGGGCTGATCTGGCGGGGCATATCTTCAAGACCGAAGAGCGGAAGAAGGGCCTTGAAGACCACATCGAGTCGCACCTTCTGATGGTATCGCGGACATTTGCCGCCTCGGCGGACTTCCGGCAGTTCCGGGCGGACTACCGCATGTCGGATTTCCGGCAGACCACGATCAATTTTGGCGAAAAGGGCTTCTCTCAGCATGCAATCCGGCGGGGCTGGAAGGTCCAGGCCCTGTTCGGGCGCGAGTGGCTGGTGGATTGCCTGACCTCGCTGAGCGACGATCAATTGGCACAGGTTCTGGAGCACACCGTCGACCATTTCACGGACCGAGTAAGAAATGCCGATACCATTCGCCAAGCCGCCCGGGACGGC
>JBJTSJ010000060.1:0-4924 GCA_046076605.1 Tabrizicola sp. | reverse complement strand
GTTGGAGCTTCTTTCTATCAGGTGCTACAATATCGCATATACGAATGACGAGAATAATCATTATACGTAAAGATTATGGACTTGCGTCGGGTCGACCTGAATCTGCTCCGCCTTGTCGAGGCGGTTCTACGCGAAGGATCTGCCTCGCGGGCTGCTGTGGCGTTGCGGATGTCGCAACCTGCGGTATCCCAAGGGTTGCGCCGCGCGCGCGAGGTGTTTGGTGATCCCTTGTTGGCCCGCCACGGCAACCGTTTGATACCTACGCCTCGCGGGGCGGCGCTCTTGCCGGAATTGCGCGCCATTCTGGACCAGGTGGAAGGGCTGCTTTCGCCCGGACGTTTCGATCCTGCGCAGGCCACGCGCGACTTCGTTATCGGCACGAGCGATCTTGGGCAGGTGTTGATCCTGCCCAGACTTGTCGCCCGTGTCACCCGGCAGGCGCCGAACTGTCGGATCAAGGTCGTGCCCCCACCCCGAGATGCGGCAGGGGCTGAAGGTCTGGACCTTGCACTGATGGGCGCCCCCGAAACAGTGGGCCCGCTGCGCTGGCAAGTATTGTTTCACGACCACTTCGTGCTGATGGCACGGCGTGATCATCCGGTGCTGGCCGGTCCACTTTCGATGGAAACATTCTTGCGACTACCCCAGGCCTTGGTCTCGCCCAGGTCCGAAGGGTTCGAAGGGCCTGTGGACGCAACTCTTGCAAAGCAGCGCCTGAAGAGACGAGTGACGGTGATGGTCCCGAATTTCATGTCACTGCTTCCCATCTTGCTGGAAAGCGATCTGATCGCGGCAGTCCCGCAGCGTTTTGCGGACCTGCCAATAGTGCGGGAAACCTGCGGGCATCGCGCCTTGCCTGTTGAAGCGCCGGGCTATGCGATGAAAGCGGTCTGGCCGATCGCGCGCGATGCCGATCCGGCAGGTCATTGGCTGCGCGGGTTGCTCATGGATATGCCCCATGCTGACACAACGCGGGGAAATCCACGCATAGGCTGAGGCTCAACCGGCACTGGTTCCGCCCTGGTTTGCCCACGTTGCGAACGTCCGCTCCGTCTCGCAAAGCTGCCGGATGGGCCTTCCCCCAAGCAGCAGTGTGCACGCCAGAGTCAAACCGGCGGCCTTCTGTCAGGTGGCGGACACTGGGACGGCGGATCCGAAAAGGTTAAGACCACCCTAACAGAAAATGGCAAGTTCTTGCGCAATCATCAAAAAATGGCAAGTGTCCACAGTGGACACATCACCCCTTCCGGGGCAACCACCCGCCCAGGTTCTCTTCGATCACCGCGACCAGCGCCTGAATGTGGGCCTCATCATCGTTCAGGCAGGGGATATAGGTGAACTCCTCGCCCCCCGCATGTTCGAAGGCCTCCCGGATCTCCCCGTTGATCTCCTCCAGCGTCTCGATGCAGTCGGCACTGAAAGCGGGGGCCATCACCGCGATCCGCTTTTTCCCCTCCTTCGCCAGCTCGGCCACATGCTCGACCGTGTAGGGTTTCAGCCATTCCTCGCGGCCAAAGACCGACTGGAAGGTCGTATCGATCGATCCCTTCTCCCACCCCAACCGCTCCCGCAGCAGACGCGAGGTCTTCGCACACTGACAGTGGTAGGGGTCCCCCTCCATCAGGTACCGCTTCGGCATCCCGTGGTAGCTCGCGACCAGCACGTCCGGCCTGTGATCCAGCTTCGCATAGGCGGCCTCAACCGACTTCGCCAGAGCGTCGATATAGAGCGGGTGGTCGAAATACTCCGCCACGGTCCGCACCGCAGGCTGCCGTTTCTCCTTCATCAGCGCGCGGAAGAACTGGTCGTTCGCCGTGGCCGAGGTCGCCCCGGCGTAATGGGGGTAGAGGGGGAAGAACAGCACCTTCTCGCACCCTGCCGCGACCATCGCCTTGACCTTGTCGTCGGTTGAGGGGTTCCCATAGCGCATGCAGAAGTCGACCATGACTTCGGACCCATGCCGTTTCGCAATAACCGCCGCAATCGCCGCGGTCTGGGCTTTGGTGATGGTGAGGAGGGGGCTTTCGTTCAGCTCCTCATTCCAGATCAGCTTGTAGTTCGCGCCCGAAGTGAACGGCCGCCGGGACAGGATGATCAGCTGCAACAGGGGCTGCCACTTCCAGTCCGGGATGTCGACCACCCGCTTGTCCGACAGGAACTCGTTCAAATAGCGCCGCATCGACCAGTAGTCATAAGCGTCCGGTGTGCCAAGGTTGGCCAAGAGGACCCCGATCTTCGCCTTGCGGACCACAGGATGGTTGGCAGGGGCGTGGGCAAGACGGTCCTCGCCCGGGGTGACGTCGGTCCCCGTCACGGCAGTGGTCCGGGCATCCAGCATGATCTTCTTCCCAATGGTTCAGGTGGGGACATAAGGGGTTGATCGGCGGGGTCAACCGTCTTTGGGCAGGGGCGTCTCCGGAACCCGCAGCGCATCGGCCAGCCGCGCCTTGGCCGAACCGGGGCGCAAGGGCTGTTGCTGGCTTTCGTGCGGGGCCCAGCCGGTCAGGAAAACCAGCTCGACCGTGGCGGTCAGGCGGCCTTCGAGCGTAGCAAATGTCTCGGCATAGATTGCCGCTGCCGTCGATAGCACCCCCCGCCGGGTGAACCGGCGCAGCCGGTCGGTCAGGGCGTTCGTCTCGCCCGCCGCCCGCAGGTCCGCAAGGAGGGCGGGGAAACTGCCATATTCCACGGCCTGCACCAGGTTGTCGGCGACCGGCAATGCAAAGCCCGCCCGCTGCATCAGCCCGCCCAGATCGCGGATCTCGCCCATCGGCACCACACGGGGCGAAAGCCCGCCCGTCACCCGCGCCTCGGCCTCGGCCAGCGCGGTCCGCAGCTCGTGCAGGCTGCGTCCTCCCGGCAGGACGGCGATCAGCAGACCATCGGGCTGCAGCGCCCGGCGGCACTGCACCAGCTGGCCCAGGGGGTCGTTCGCCCAATGCAGCGCCATCGCATGCACGATCAGGTCATGCGCGCCGGGGCGCAGGTCCAGCACCTCGTCATCGGCCACCTGCCTCGCATCGGGCAGCAAATCTTGCCAGATTTCGGGAAAACCGCTCACCACGGCGGGGGCCGTAAACCACCTGTTAACCTCGGTGAGTCTTTCCTGAATGTCGGTCAGGGCAAGTCGGTGCAGGAACATCGCCGCGTCGTGACCAGGCATGGCAAGGGCACGGGCGCGGTGGCGGGCCAGGGCCAGCCGGTCTGTCAGGATCGGGGCGTCAGTCATCGGCGGGACTTTAGGAGGGCGAAATGGGATTGCAAGGCGCGCTGCAGCTTCTGTACCCGCCGCAGTGCATTTCCTGCTCGGCCCCCGTGCAATCCGACTTCGGATTGTGTGCTGACTGCTGGCGGGACACCCCCTTCGTCTCGGGCATGGTCTGCGACCAGTGCGGAGTTCCGCTGCCAGGATCGGACGCCGGGGAACGCGCACTTTGCGACGACTGCATGTCCTGAGCCACCGCTTTGCGCAGAACGGGCTGGCACCGGAGTACGCGTTCAAGCTGTGGTCTCCCTTTCTGGAGCAGCTGGACCGCCGCGTGGTGCAGATGTGGCAAGACGGGCAGTGGGCAGACTTCTGTGCCATGCTGCCCGAGTACGCCAGCAAAGGCCATGGCGAGGGCTTCATGCACGATACGGCCATGCTGCTGGGGCTGCTGGGCTGGTCGGCGTACGACGGACGCGCCGAGGTGATCACGCCCTACTTCGGCGCCTCTGGCACGGGCCAGATCAACGCGGTGTTCCCCATCACGCCGCAAGATGGCGCTGGCGTGCCGCCTGCGGTGGCCTCCAGCGCCGGGGGCTACCAGGCCGTCGCGCGTCTTTGATTGAAGGAAAGGCGCCGCCATGCCGCACCTCGTGCTGCTCTACACCCACAACCTGGAAGCCGAGCTCGACATGAGCGGGCTGTGCCGAAGCCTGGCCGACGCCATGCTCACCGTGCGCGACGAGGCCGGTGCGCAGGGGTTCCCCACCGGGTGCACCCGCGGGCTGGCCTACCCCGCTGCGCATTACGCGGTGGCTGACAGCTCGGGGGACTTCGCGTTTTGCTGGCTGAACCTGCGCATGGGCCGCGGCCGCAGCGAAGCCACGCAGCAGGCCGCCGGGCAGGCCGTGCTGGAGGCCGCCAGGGCCCGGTTCGCGCCCGTGCTGGAGCGCCGACGCGTCGGGTTGACGCTGCAGGTCGACGTGGGCGCGGAAGTCTTCGACGCCAAGTTTGGCAATCTTCACCCTCTTTTCACCAAGGCCTGACCATGCTCGACACCGCCACCATCCAATCCCTGGCCGCAGAGCTGCGCGAGGCGCGACGCTCGCGCCAGCAGGTGCGGCACTTTTCGAAGCGCTTTCCCGGCATGACCGTGGAGGACGGTTACGCCATCCAGCGCGCCTGGGTGGCGTTGGAGATCGCCGCAGGGCGCAGCATTCGGGGCCGCAAGATCGGGCTGACCTCGCGCGCCATGCAACTGTCCAGCCAGATCGACGAGCCCGACTACGCGCCGCTGATGGACGACATGTTCTTCTCCCAGGGCGGGGACATCGCGGTGTCGCATTTCATCGCCCCGCGCGTGGAAGTGGAGCTGGCCTTCGTGCTGGGCCAGCCGCTGGAAGGCCCGAACGCCACCCTGGTGGACGTGCTGCGGGCCACCGACTACGTGTGCCCGGCGCTGGAGATCATCGACGCGCGCATCGAGCAGTTCGACCGCGAGACCAAGGCCCCGCGCAAGGTGTTCGACACCATCTCCGACTTCGCGGCCAACGCGGGCATTGTCATGGGCGGCCGCCCTTTCAAGCCGGATGCCGTGGACCTGCGCTGGGTGGGCGCCATGCTGTTCAAGAACGGCGTGATCGAGGAGACCGGCTTGGCGGCGGCCGTGCTGAACCACCCGGCCACGGGTGTGGCCTGGCTGGCCAACAAGATCGCCCC
>JBJTSJ010000059.1:0-3936 GCA_046076605.1 Tabrizicola sp. | reverse complement strand
TCCGGCGTATAGCACAGCGACAGGAAATCCCCCGCCTTCGCCCGCGTCTCGCGGTATTCCGGCAGGTACCGCCCCGCCTGTCGCATCATCCAGATCGGCGGGGTCGGCAGAACCTCGCCCTTCAGGGCGCGCAGGATCGTCTTGGTCATCGTTTGTCCTCTTGTCGCCCCATGGGTCGGCTGTGGGGGCCGCGTTGTCAAGAGTTGTCAGCCGCGCCTGACACCGTTAAGCCTAGGCGCATGAGCGATGATCTGCCCACCCCCGCGAAGCCCCTCAAGATCGGCACCCGAGGCTCGCCCCTCGCCCTATGGCAGGCGCACGAGACGCGCCGCAGCCTGATGGCGGCCTTCTCCCTGCCCGAAGCGGCCTTCGAAATCGTGGTCATCAAGGTCACCGGCGACCAGATCCAGGACAAGGCCTTGCGCGAAATCGGCGGCAAGGGCCTTTTCACGCGTGAGATCGAAGAGGCCCTCCTCGACCACTCCATCGACATCGCCGTCCACTCGATGAAGGACATGCCCACGATCCAGCCCGAGGGCCTGATCCTCGACTGCTACCTCCCCCGCGCCGACGTCCGCGATGCCTTCGTCTCCCCCCGCTACGCCTCCATCGCCGACCTGCCCCAAGGCGCCACCGTCGGCTCCTCGTCCTTGCGGAGACGCGCCCAACTCGCCCTCCGCCGCCCCGACCTGCAACTGGTCGAGTTCCGCGGCAACGTGCAGACCCGGATGCGCAAACTGGACGAAGGCGTCGCCCACGCCACCTTCCTCGCCATGGCCGGCCTCACCCGCCTCGGCATGACCCAGGTCGCCCGCTCCGCCATCGCGCCAGAGGAGATGCTCCCCGCCGTCGCCCAAGGTGCCATCGGTATCGAACGTCGCTTGGACGACCCCCGCACCGCCGCCCTCCTCTCCCGCATCCACGACCGCGACACCGGCCTCCGCCTCGCCGCCGAACGCAGCTTCCTTCTCACCCTCGACGGCTCCTGCGAAACCCCCATCGCGGGCCTTGCCGTGATCGAAGGCGACACTCTCTGGCTCCGAGGCGAGCTTCTCCGCCCCGACGGCTCCGCCAACGTCGCAGGAGAACAACGCGGCCCCATCGCACAAGGCGCCGAGATCGGCAAAGCACTCGCCGAAACCCTCCTCACCCGAGCCGGGCCGAACTTCTTCCACTAGGCGCCGACAGCCGGGAAAAGAAGGCCTCGCCCCTGCCAAGCCGCTGCACCTTCCCGGGGCGTCCTTGACCCGACACGGTATGCTCGACTGTCCAGTTTCCAAGGCTCTGGCACTGAAACCCGACTTGCCTTATTCGGAAATCCGGACCACCCCCTTGGGGCAGTCCCTGACGGCAGACCAGTCAGGCAAGACCGACTGCGCGGCAAGAAGGTCATTGCGCATGGACAACCGGAATGTTGCAACCTTTGTCTTGATGCGCTTCAACGTCGAATTTCCGGGCTACGAACATCTCGACACCAATTCCAGGGAATGGCTTGACTACAGGCTTAGGCTTGCGGAATTGACCGCCTTTCATTCCCTGAAACTGCAAAGTCTGAAGAACTTCAAGCTCGTCCTCCTTGTCAGCAACGCCACACCCGAAAGCTTTCTCGACGCGCTCAGCCACGCGACGCAGGGTCTGGATGTCATTTTCCTGCAGGCCGACAGCGCCTCCCCGCGAAACCTGTCTGCCACCTTGCTGGAAAACGCCGGTGCCGGATGCTTGGCAATACAGACATCGCGCCTCGACAGCGACGACATGTTTCACCCCGACTATTTGCGCACGATCGATGAGTATTGCGTCGGGAACAATCTTTACCCCGAACTTGCAAGGGAGGCCCGGTACTTCAGATTTCCCCAGGGCCAGGACTACCTGACGCACCGCGCCCGCTACAGTCGGATCCTCTATCCGGAAAATGCGTTCGGGACATTGATAGAACCCGCGAATGGCAAGGTAGTGACCGTCTTCTGCGACAATCACAAGCGCATGTCAAAACGGTTCGTTGCCTATTCCCTGGATGATGACAGGCCCATGTGGTGCCGCATCATGCATGGCAGCAATCTGTCAAACAAAGCCCGCAAACCCTTGCCCCTCGCGGGCCATTTCCCGGTTCATCCGGATCTGGTGGAATTTGCCAGACATCCCGCCGTTCACCCGCCGCAAAAGCATGAGCCCGCACCCCGCCCGGCACTGATGGAGGCAAAGCGAGCGCGCCGAAGGAACAAACGGTTGCAGGGTGCCGTAACGGGACCCACTTGACGCCCGCCCTGCCGTGAATGCGCTCTGGGACTAGCACGACGTCCGCCGCAATTGCCGGGCCAAAGGTGCAGACAGTGCAGCTAGTGTCTGCCCGCCTCCTCCAGCTCCAGCCGCGTCTCCACCAGCCGCACCAATTGCCCTGCCGCCGCCGCGACGTTCGATGGCGTCAGTAGGTCCCAATGCGCGGGCAGCATCCAGACCGCCTCATAGCTTGTGGGCTGCAACCGCACCCCGTCTAGATCGGCCCAGAGGCTGTAGTCGAACTGCCGCGACATCGCCCCCCAGCCCTTGCCTGCGAAGCCCAGGTTCAGCACCATCCGCCCGCGCGGCACCTCGATCCGCAACTGGTCCAGATCCGCGCTCTGCTTCACCACATTCCCTCCAAACCGCGTCTCCAACGCCCCGGCCACCGCCTTGCGCAACTTGGCTGGAGTGACCGGCACCGCCTCGGCAAAGTCCGGCACATGCGGCAAAGGCGGCCCCGCAGCCTCGCCCGCCAGCCCCTGCAGCCGGATGAACCCCTCGATCCCCCCCGGCTCCGCTGCCAGCCGAGCCAGAGTCTTCACCGTCTGAAACCGCAGATCCGGCCGCGTTTGCCCCCCGGCCTCGACCTCCGCCACCAGCGGCAACCGCGCCAGCAAGGCCGCCCGGTCCGAAGCCGCCAGAAAGGCCGGATCAGCCGCCGCATAGTCGGACAGCTGGTCGGCATAGTCCTCGCGGTCGCGTTCGGTCAGCCCGTCCAGCACTGCCAACCGCCGCAACACAAATGTTGACGGACAGCCGCGCAACAGCGGAAACCCCCGCGCCGCCTCCTCCCGCCGATGCGCCCGAACCTTTTCCATGTCAGCCCCCACGCGTCACCAGCGTAGGGTGTGGCTCAAAGCGCACCGCGCGTCAAACCCCGCTCGGTAACGCGAAAGATCTGTGCGTGGCACACAGCCAAGCCTGCGCCCCCTCCACACCGCCCCAGAGCCCCCGACTCTTGCCCACGTCCGAAACACTCCCGCCGGAGGCAGCATTGGCGGACCTCAGCACCGCCAGTACCCCGTCCAGCCCATGCCGGACGCCAACCACGCCCCGACGCGCCGAAGGCCCAATACACTTGCCCTTTTGCAAATACTCCCGCCGGAGGCATCTCCCCATCCCGCTCAAGACTGATCCAAGTCCGGGAAAGACCCCCGCACGCCGCCTCAGACCCCACGCGCCTCCCGTAGGGTGGGTCGTTCTGCGCCCCTTCCGGCGCAGGTCGACCCACCGCCCGAAAAGGTAAACGGACCCCTAATGCCCGCGACCAACCCGTTGATCCCAAACGCCCCAAAGAACTGTCCACCGTGGACACCCTACACGACCTCCCCCCGGTCCAGCCGCGCCAATACCCCCTCCGCCCCCGCCAGCACCGCCTCCCGGTGGCCCGCCGCCATCCCGTCCCAAACCCGGTACATTTGCCCCATCCTGGGGTTCCCCCGGAACCGCTCCCGATGCCGCACGAGGAAGTGCCAGTAGAGCAAGTTGAACGGGCACGCCCGCTCCCCCACCTTCTCCTTCACCCGGTAGGCACACCCCCCGCAGTGGTCCGACATCCGGTCAATATATGCCCATGACGACACGTAGTGCTTCTACCCCCGCACCCCCCCATCCTCGAACTGTCTCATCCCGACCGTGTTCGGAGCCTCCACCCAC